>CAZDIF010000021.1:0-15116 GCA_964505365.1 uncultured Actinomycetota bacterium | reverse complement strand
ACCCACACCGGGTGCGGCCAGCACACACCTCGTGCGGCACCCGCACTCTGCGTCGCCCTGCGCTTCAGCCGGCGTCACCCGGCCGGGGCAGGTCCTCCCAGACGGCGAAGCGATCCAGGTCGAGGGCGGAACCGACGTCAGGAAGGTCGATCGTCGCGTCGCCCTCGATCAGGAATCGGAGTTCGCCCCTCGAGAAGGGTGGAGGCTCCAGGGCCAAGTCATCGTCGTGGTCGCCATGCAGCGCCCGGTCGTCCGGCCGGAGCAGCAGGAACGCCTGCAGGTGCCCGTCGGGCGCGACGACCCAGCGTTGGCTGAAGCCCGTTTCGTCCTCCAGTGCCCACACGCGGGTGCCGTCGGGTGCGTCGTGCACCGTCGCCGTGTACATCGAGTCCGACTCGAGCTCCACTCCCGACGCCATGGCCCGCAGGTCGATGGTGAACGGATTGCTGGCTGTGGCCGTCACCTCGGCCCATCCCGCTTCGGCATCCTCCGTGATCTCCGCGCCGCGGGCCTGCCCGTCCCCCACGACGATGGCGTGGGCCTCGACCGCGCCGGGGGTCGGGGTCCGCGAGGCCGACGTGAAGCTGACGTACTCGAAGGTGTCGGCGGCCACGTAGCGGACCCACGAGGAGAACAGCACGGTGTCTCCGTGGACAGCGACCTGCCCGGCCTGGAACGGCGGCGACTCGAGCAGCCGCGTGGTGGCCGCCGCGACCGCCCGATCCAGCTCGTCCAGCGGAGTGGGCTCGCCCGCGTCCGCGCTCGGCGGGGCCAGGTCCTGCCACGCCACATCGGCAGCCGGCGCCGCCCCGCTGCAGCCGGCCGCGGCGACCAGCAGCACGGCGACCACGGACCCCCACCGTGCCCCTGTCGTCACGATCCCCCCCCGTCTCCGGTGCGCCTTCCCTGGCACGATAGTCGCCGTCAGCGGGTCACCTGGAAGGTGTCCGAGGCGATCGGGTCGGCTGGCTCGACCTCGACCTGTTCGACCCGAGCGTCGGGCGGTCCTCCGTCACGCACCCACTGCTCCACCGCGTCGACCGCGTCCTCGTCGCCCTGCAGGTGCATCTCGACCGCCCCGTCGGCGCGGTTGCGCACCCACCCGACGACGCCGTGCTGGCGGGCCACGTCACGCGCCGACGCACGGAAGAACACCCCCTGCACCCGTCCGTCGGCAACCAGGTGACGGGCAGTGACAGCCACGATCACCACCTCCCGTCGGGACGTCGATCAGCTCAATACTGGCTCTGGGGGTCGAAGTAGGTGTACACGCCCTTCTTGACGCGGACCCGTTCGATGGGACGCCGGCTTCGGAAGCTCGGCAGGCCCTCCCGGCCGTACACCTTGAGGTGCTCGGAGGCCTCGCCCTCGTCGTCGACCGCCTCGTCGGCGTCGGACTCGTCCAGCGACGACCCGCGGAACTTCATGGCGGTGGCGAGCACCTCCTGCATCGCCCGGTAGAGCCGGCGGACCTCCTGGGTGGACAGGTTGTCGGACGGACGGTCGTAGCGCAGGCCGGCCTCGTAGAGGATCTCGTCGGAGTAGACGGTGCCGATGCCCTGGATGTACCGCTCGTCCATGAACAGCAGCTTCAGCGGCATGGCGGCGCCGTGCAGCATCCGGCCGAAGTCCATCCACGTCAGGTTGTCCTCGAGCGGGTCGAACCCGGTCTCGGGGATGCTGGCGGCCTCGAACACCTCGGCGGTCGGCACCACGCCGGTGGACACGTCGGGGTCGGAGTCGACGTCCGAGAGGTGGATCGCCCCGCCGATCGTGAACGTCACGACCATGTGGGTGTCGTCGCCGACGTCCTCGGTGGCGGTCTCGCGGTGCAGCGAGGCCGTGCCGCGGGCCTGGATGACCCAGGTCTGGTCCTCGTCGAGGTCGAGCAGGACGGTCGTGCCGCGCCGGCGGGCGTTCTCGATCTTGCGACCCTCCAGGGCCTTCACGAACTCCGGCCGGGTGCGGTGGAACGGCTTGACGATGCTCGGGGTCTCGACGATGACGTCCTTGACCCGCTTGCCGACCACCTCCTTCTCGAGGTCCTTGCGCAGGACCTCGATCTCGGGCAGTTCCAGCACGGTTCGTCTCCTGAGCAACGAGGCTCGCGGCACGGACCCCTCCGGCCGCGGGGATGGGGGCGGACCCTAGCGGCTGGGCCCGACGGGCCGGTCGCGGTCGTCGACCATGCCGTCACCGCGTCCGCCGGTTCCCACGGGTCCCTCCGGGGCCACCGGGGCCACGTCGGCGAGGCTGCCGGGATCGCCGGTCAGCCGCTGGTAGGCCTCGCGGGCGGCGCGCTGCTCGGCCTGCTTCTTGGACCGGCCCTCCCCCGAGCCGACGAGCTCGCCGCCGACGACGACCGTGGCGCTGAAGGTCTTCTCGTGGTCGGGTCCGATGTCGCTGACCTCGTAGACCGGGAGGCTGCCGTAGTGGGCGGCGGACAGCTCCTGCAGCGAGGTCTTGTAGTCCAGCGCGGCGTCGGTCTCGACGAGGGTGGCCAGCCGGTCGGCGAACAGGCCCTGGACGAAGTCGTAGGCGGCGTGGAAGCCGTGGTCGAGGTAGTAGGCCCCGATGACCGCCTCGAGGGTGTCGGCCAGGATCGATTCCTTCTCGGCCCCGCCCGAGGCCGCCTCGCCCTTGCCGAGGTGGATGGCCGACCCGAGGTCGAGCTCGCGCGCGACGGCGGCCAGCGACGAGGTCTTGACGGCGGCGGCGCGGATCTTCGCCAGCCGGCCCTCGGCGGCGTCGGCCTGCAGGTGGAAGATCTCGTCGGTGACGACGACCCCGAGGACGGCATCGCCGAGGAACTCGAGGCGCTCGTTCGGCACGATCCCGCCGTTCTCGAACGCGTACGAGCGGTGGATGAGCGCACGCTCCAGGAGGCGCTCGTCGACGAACCGCACGCCGAGGCGCTGCTGCAGGACGGCGAGGTCGCTCATGCGCGGCCCCCTGCTGCGGCCAGTGCCTCGGCCCAGGTTCGCGGGTCGGGCGGGACGTCGACGACGTCGCCCGACTCGGTGCCCACGACCCGGCGCAGCCCCACCCGCGACGGGTCGAGTGCCTCGATCGTGTCGACGAACAGCTGGCCGGCCGCACCGTCACAGAACACGACGTCGGCACGCCCGGCGAGGACGGCGGCCGGGTCCAGGGGGACGACGGCGGTGCCGAGCCCGTCGGCCAGCGCGTCGGCGGCGGCCGTGCCGGTCGCGCCCGTGGTCAGCCACCCGGTCCGGCCGGTGGGCAGGTCGGTGGCGGCGGCCAGCAGACTGGCCGTGGTCGTGCCGGAGCGGCCGGAGGTGTCGCAGACGGTCACGGGGCCGGCATCGGTGTCGACGACCGTCGCCACGAGGGGGTCGCGGACGCCGCGACGGCGCCGCAGCACGAAGCGGACGGCCGTGGACAGGGCCGCGTGGGGTGAGGCCGACACGACGGCATCGACCTCGCCGTCACGCAGCGCCTCGAGCGCCACGCGCAGGGCGAGGTCCGGGCGGCCGCGGACGGCCACGTCCGCCGGGACCTCGTCGGGCAGCGGACGCCCCGCACGCACGCGGAGGCGGTCGTCGTCGACCGTGCCGTCGGCGGACAGCAGGACGACGTGCAGGTCGGTGTCAGCCTGCAGCGCCTCGGCCACCGCGGTCCGGGCGGCCGCCGGGTCGGCGTGACCCGGGTCGACCACGACCCGCCGGGCCATCAGCGGCCCTCGACGACCTGTTCGCCCCGGTACGTGCCACACTCGGCGCACACGGTGTGCGGACGCACCGTCGCCTTGCAGCGCGGGCAGGTGGTCGTGGTGGGTGCGCTGGTCTTGAGCCACTGCGCCTTGCGGCGGCGCGTGCGGGATCGGCTCATCTTGCGCTTCGGGACGGCCATGGGGCTCTCCTCAAGTGGTCTGGGGTGGCGGGGTGGGAGTCGAGGTGACAGTGTGCCCGGTCAGCCGGGCGGGAGGTCGAGGTCGGCCAGGGCGGCCCAGCGGGGGTCGGGCTCCTCGCCCGGCCGGTGGCCGCAGTCGGTGACGTTGCGGTCGACACCGCAGACGGGGCACAGGCCCTGGCAGTCGTCGCGGCACAGCACCCGCACGGGCACCGCCATGACGACGCTGTCACGGAGCGGCGGACCGAGGTCGAGGTGCGCGAGGTCGTGGTCGATGCGGTAACTGTCCTCGTCGTCCTCGGCCTCGGCGCGACGCGGGTCGAGGAACAGCTCGGCGAGGCTGATCGTGTGCTCGAGGCGCTGGATGACCAGGCACCGGGCACAGGCGATGTCGAGGTCGACGTCGATGGTGCCACGGACGAGGATGCCCTCCACCACGGACTCGAGGACGAAGTCGAGCTGCAGCGGGCCGGCCAGGGTTCCCTCGGCGGGCCCCCACTCGTCGTGCTCGTCGACGTCGTCGGCCGCGACCACCTCGCGGAGGGCACGGATGGCCCCGGGGTGGCCGACGAGGTCGGTGACGGGTACGCGCAACGAGATCACCTGCGGCGGAAGGGGTCGGAGGATCGCCTCCGGGGTCGGTGGCCGCCGGTCCGCGACCGGCCGCCACACGGAGGCAATGCACACGCAATCGACCGACGACGTCGTGGCCGGCGGTGCGACGGCGCAGGGTATCAGACGCCCCCTGCCCGGACGGCCCGCGTCAGTGCGCCGCCGGGGTCCGGGCCAGGGCCTCCGCGACGGCGGCGGCCCCGTCGGCCGAGAGCACGATCGTGTAGTGGTTGACGTCCGGGACCTGCTCGAACCGCAGGCCCGGCAGGGCGTCGGCCTCGCCGGCGGCAACCTGGGCCTCGTACAGCCCGGGCGCCTCGCCGAACATCCCGCGATCGCACCACAGGAACGTCCCGGGGACGTCGACGCGACGGATGGCCTCGCCGGACGCGTCGTCGAGGCTGGCCGCCGCGTCGGCGGTGATGGCGGCCGCGGCGACCCGCGAGCGGACACCGTCGTCGCCCTCGACCGCGTCGTGGCGGACGTAGGCCTCGACGAGGGCGTCCCAGGCATGAAGGGCGGGGTGCTGGCGCCAGAACGCGACGTAGTCGTCCACGGTGTCCCAGCGCATCGCCAGGCGCTGCATCGCCGGGCCGATCACGGCGTCCAGCACCTCCTCGGTGGGGGTGTCCTCGGGGAAGGGGAGGTCGAGCGGGATGCCGCCGTCGACGAGGACGAGGCGCCCGACACGGTGCGGGTGGGCCTCGGCCAGCGCGGCCGCGACGAACCCGCCCATGGAGTGGCCGACGACGTCGACGACCTCGGCGCCGGCGTGGTCGGCGATCGCCACGAGGTCGGTGGCGTGCTGGGCCAGCCCGTGCGGGGCGCCGACGCCCGCGGACAGGCCGCGACCACGGTGGTCGGGCGCCAGCACGGTCCACCCCTGCCCGGCGAGTCGGGTGGCGAGGTGGCCGAACTCGACGTGGCTGGCGGTGATGCCGTGGCTGAGCAGCACCACGCGATCGCCGTCGCCCCACCGGGCCACGGCCAGTGCGCCCCCGTCGACGGGGACGTCCAGGACCTCGGCGGGCGCGAGGTCGGGGGCGAACGACCAGGCCGGCGGCAGCGCACTCATGCGGACACCTCCGTGGCCAGCACGTCACCGAACCGGTCGCGCATGACCTTCTTGTCGAGCTTGCCGACGCTGGTCTTGGGGATGTCGTCGACGTGGACGACGGCGTCGGGCAACCACCAGCGGGCGACCTGTCCGTCGAGGAAGCCGCGGACGTCGTCGAGGTCGGGTGGGCGTGCGGGGTCCTCGGGGACGACGACGGCGATCGGGCGCTCGTCCCACCGCGGGTGGGGCACCCCCACCACGGCCACGTCGCGGATCGCCGGGTGGGCCAGCAGGAGGTTCTCGAGGTCGACCGACGAGATCCACTCGCCACCCGACTTGACCAGGTCCTTGGCCCGGTCGACGATCCGGAAGGTCCCGTCGGCCTCCATGGCCGCCATGTCGCCGGTCCGCAGCCACCCGTCCTGGAAGCGGTCGTCGACATCCACCGCGTAGTACGCGCTGGCGACCCACGGACCGCGCACCTGCAGCTCGCCGACGGCCCGTCCGTCGGTGGGCAGGGCCACCCCGTCGGTGTCGACGACCCGGGCCTCGAGCCCGGGGCTGATGCGGCCCGTGAGCGCACGGCGGTCCAGCTGCTGGTCGCGGGTCAGCTCGCCCAGGTGGCGGCGGGGACGCGACACGCAGGCGATCGGGCCGGTCTCGGTCATCCCCCACACCTGCAGGTACTCGATCCCGAGCGCGTCGTAGGCGGCGATCAGCGAGCGCGGGCTGGCGGAGCCGCCGACGGCGACCAGCCGCAGCGCCGACACGTCCAGCTGGCCGCCCTCGACCAGCGGCAGCAGCGACTTCCAGATCGTCGGCACGCCGGCCGTGACCGTGACGCCGTGGCGCTGCAGCAGGTCGGCGAGGTGTTCCGGCGACGAGTCCGCGCCGTGCAGGACGAGGTCGGCGCCGACGAACGGCGCCGCGTAGGGCAGGCCCCACCCGAAGGCGTGGAACATCGGCACGACGGGGAACACCACGTCGTCCTCGACGAGGCCGAAGGTCTCGGCCATCGTGACGCCGAAGGTGTGCAGGACCTGGGCCCGGTGGCTGGTCAGCACGCCCTTGGGCAGGCCGGTGGTGCCGCTCGTGTAGCACAGGCCGGCGGCCGCGTCCTCGGGGACGTCGGGAAGCTCGTCACGCTCGAGCGGGGCACGGCCGTCGACGAGGGTGTCGTGGTCGTGCAGTTCGACGCCGCCCGGCAGCCCGGCCGTGCCCTCGCCGATCGCGACGACGTGTCGCACCTGCGGGGTGCGGTCGAGCACGGCGGCAACGTCGCCGATCAGGTCCCCGTCCGCGAACACCACCGTGTCGCCGGCATGGTCGAGGACGTGGGCGACCTGGTCGTCGTGCAGCCGCACGTTGACGGTGTGCAGCACCGCCCCGAGCAGCGGGACGGCGAAGTACAGCTCGAGGTGGCGGGCCGAGTTGAAGCCGAAGGTCGCCACGCGGTCGCCGGGCCGGACGCCGAGGTCGTCGCGCAGCGCGGCGGCGAGCCGCAGGACGCGGTCGGCGACCTCGGCGTAGGTGAAGGTGCCGTCGTGGCCGTGGACGCGGCTGGCTGCGTGCACGGTCCGCATCCGGTCGAACACCATGTGGATCGTGAGCGGCGTGGACTGCATGAGGCCGTCGATCACGCGGTCTCCTCCAGGACGAGGGCCATGGCAAGCAGGGTTGCATCGGCGGGCACCCGGGGGTCGAGCCCGGTCAGCTCGCGGACACGGCCCAGCCGGTAGCTCACGGTGTTGGGGTGAACGTAGAGCTGCTCGGCGACGCGGGCGACGGAGCCGGTGGCGACCCAGGCGCGGAGGGCGTCGCGGAAGATCCCGTCGCGGTCGCCGTCCTCGAGCGGACGCCGGACGCGTTCGAGCAGGTGCGTGCGCAGGCCGGCGTGCTCCCGCACCACGCGGTGGAGCAGCAGCGCATCGGGGGCGAGCCAGCCCGTGTGCCACCCGGCGGCCAGCGCGGCGGCCAGCGTCGATTCGGCGCTGGCGACCTCGGCCGCCAGGGCGGCGCCGGGCGGCACCGACCGGCCGTGGGCGGCGAGCACGTCGGTGGCGACGCAGGGTGGCGGGCCGGCATCGGGGTCGCGCGGCACGAGCAGGACGGATCGGTTGCCCCGGGCGCCGACGAGCACCTCGACGGCGAACGCGCCCGTGAGCGCGTCGAGCCGTGCGGGGTCGATGCGGCCGTCGAGCACGACCGGCACGTAGCTGCGGGCGAGTGTGGCGCCGTGGCGAGCCGCGACCGCGGCGGCACCGACCGCGTCGTCGGCGGCGAGCAGGTCGGCGACGAGTGCCTGCCGGCGGGCGTCGATGCGCCGCAGCTGGTCGCGGTGGGCGGCTCCGTGGCCCTCCGCGAACGCCGTCGAGGCGCGATCGGCGTACTCGATCCACCGGGCCGCGAGGCCACCGGTGATGTCGGGGGCGATGCGCGCCGCCGCGTCGGCCAGCGCGGTCCAGCCCTCGCGGCTGGCGATCCGGAACGCGTGCATGGTGGCGTCGAGGCTGATGCCGGCCTCCATGCGCCGGCGTCCGGAGGCGACCAGCCGCTCGCGATCGGGGGCGACGTGGGGATCGCCCTCGCGCACGCGCTCGCAGAAGCGCGCCACGAGGCCGCGGGACGTCTTCAGCACGCGCTCGAAGTCCTCCGGCGGCATCGCGGCGTACTCGGCGACCTCGCGCCGGTAGGCCGCTCCCATGTCCGGCACGAGGTCGTCGAGCCCGGCCAGCACGTCCTCGGCCACCGCCACCATCGGGTCGCGGTCCTGCGGCAGGGGGACCACGGCCCCCGGGCCGCTCACGGTCGCCCCGCCGCGGCGACGGACGTGGTGAGCAACCGGCCGATGCCGAGGTGGGTGGCGAGCTCGTCGCGGTCCACCTCGGCCGTCGGGCGGGAGTGGACGACGCGCCCGCGTTGCAGGACGTGCACGGTGTCCACGACGTCGAGGGCGAACGCGACGTTCTGCTCGACCAGCAGGATCGTGACGCCGGTGGCCTCGTTGACGGCGGTCAGCAACTCGAACACCTCCGCCACGATCGCGGGGGCCAGCCCGGCCGACGGCTCGTCCACGAGCAGGACGGCCGGCTCGGCGATCAGGGCCCGCGCGAGCGCCAGCATGGCCTGCTCGCCGCCCGACATGGTCCCGGCGGCCTGGCCGGCACGCTCGGCCAGGCGGGGGAACTGCGCGTACATCGCGGCCAGCCGCTCGGGGTACCGCCCGGGGTCGCGACGCCGCAACGTGTAGGCGCCGAGGCGGAGGTTCTCCTCGACGGTCAGCCCGGCGAACACCTGCCGGCCCTGGGTGACGTGGCCCATCCCGCGGGCAACACGTTCCTCGGCGGTGAGGCCGGTGACGTCGTCGCCGTCGAGCACCACCCGGCCCTCCCAGGCCGGCTGCAGCCCGGCCACGACCTTGAGCGTCACGGACTTGCCGGCGCCGTTGAGCCCGAGGAGCCCGGCGATCTCGCCGCGGCGGACGGCCAGGTCCACGCCGTGGAGGACGGTGTTGCCGCCGAAGCCGGTCGCCACGCCCTCCAGCACGAGGTGGTCACGCTCTGACACCGGGCTCGTCATGCGCCCACCTCCACGAGTTCGTCCCCATGCTCGTCCAGCAGCCCGGCCTGCACGGCGGCCCGCTCGCCAAGGTAGGCCCGCAGGACCTCGGGGTGCGCGAGGATCTCGTCGGGCCCGCCGGCGGCGATGACCTGGCCGTGGTCGAGCACCATGATGCGATCGCAGACGTCGAGCACCAGGGGCACGTGGTGCTCGATCAGCAGCAGCGTCCGGCCGTGCACGTCGCGCAGGTCGCGGAGCCGGTCGGCGAGGTTCTCCACCGCCCCGGGGGCCATGCCGGCCGTCGGCTCGTCGAGCATCACGAGGTCCGGGGCCGTCACCAGCGTGCAGGCGATCTCGACGATGCGACGCTGCCCGCCGGACAGGTGCTCGACCGGGAGGTCCGCCAGGCGGCCGAGGTCGAGTGCGTCGACCACCTCGGACGCGCGGGCGTCGAGCCGGGCCTCCGCGGCCCGGGAGGACCGCGAGCCGAACAGGGCGGCAAGGTGGTCGTTGGCCATCAGCGCGTGCTGGGCGAGCAGCAGGTTCTCCCGCACCGTCAGCTTCATGGCCAGCCCCGTGCGCTGGAACGTGCGGCCGAGGCCGGCCCGGGACCGCTCGTGGGCGGGGAGGCCGGTCATGTCCATGCCACGCAGGTGGACCGTGCCGCGCACGGGCGAACCGAACCCGCCGATCGCGTCGAACAGCGTCGTCTTGCCGGCACCGTTGGGGCCGATGAGCCCGACGATCTCGCCCCGGTCGACGTACAGCGAGACGTTGTCGACCGCGACGAGGCCACCGAACCGGACGGTCATGTCGGCGACCTGCAGGACCGGCCGCCGCCCGTCGCCTCCTTCGCGTGCCGGCAGCGCGGGGACCGGCAGCGACGGCAGGCCGGCCTCGTCGGCCTCGGCGTCGCCGCTGCGGAGGGCGGCACGCGCCCGTTCTGCCTCGCGGGCGGCGCGGTGGTCCCGGAGGGAGCCGACGAACCCGTTCGGGTTGGCGGCGATCGTGAACAGCAGCAGCGCCGCGCCGAACACCAGCAGGTAGTCGTTGACCAGCGGCGACGCGAAGATCCGGTCGAACACGACCGGCGCGATTCCGAACAGCGTCCCGGACACCGCCACGCCGACACGGGAGCCGAGCCCGCCGATGATGACCCAGGCGACCAGCGACAGGCTGAACTGCAGCGGGAAGGTGGACGAGTTCACGAACAGGACGAGGTGGCCGTAGGCGGCACCGGCGACGCCGGCGAGGACACCGGACAGGACGAAGGCGACGAGCTTGGTCCGGGCCACGTCGATGCCGTAGCTGGCGGCGACCTGTTCGTCCTCGCGGATGCCGAGGAAGCTGCGGCCGAGCCACGACCGCGTCACGTTCGCATCGAGTGCCCACACCCCGATCAACAGGACGAACAGGACGACGAGGTAGGACGCGTTGGACGTCAGCTCCACCGACCCGAAGACCGGCCGCGGCATCGGCACGCCGGCCGACCCGCGGGACAGCCAGGGGATCTGCAGGATCGACCGTTCCATGGCGACCATGAACCCGATCGTGGTGACGGCGAGCAGGAGCCCGCCGAGGCGCAGGGCCGGCAGCCCGATCACGAGGGCGACCACCCCGCCGAGGGTCCCCGCGACGATGAGACCGACGAGGAACGGCGCGTCCGCGCGGCTCGCCAGCAGGCCGCTGGCGTAGGCGCCGACGGCGAGCAGGCCGGCGTGGCCGAGGCTGATCTGGCCGGCGTAGCCCATCAGCAGGTTGAGGCTGAGCGCCATCATCGCGAAGCAGACCCCGGTCCCGAGCACGAGGAACCACACCGACGACAGGCCGGTGAACTCGGCGAGGGCCAGGGGCGCGGCCACGGCCGCGACGAGCAGCAGGAGCATCCGGCCCGCGCTCACGACGACACCTCCGCGAGGTGGGTCCGCAGGCGGCCGCGGACCTCCTTCACCACGCCGCCGGGTGCCAGGAGCAGGACGACGACGATGAGCCCGAACACCAGCAGCGTGGCGCCGTTGGGGACGGGTGAGCCGATCAGGACGCGTTCGGCGGCCTGGCTGAGGATCCCGACCACGAGCCCGCCGGCGAACGCGCCGTTGACGTCGTCGAGGCCGCCGACGAGCGCGGCCGCCAGCGACGGGACGAAGAAGGCCGTGGTCATGAACCCGGGCGTGAACGCCCCGAAGGAGGGCTGCACCAGCAGGGCGGCAATGGCGGCCAGCACGCCGCCCGTCGCCCACACGAAGCTGGACACCCGCGCGAGCGACACCCCGACGAGCCGGACGGCCGTGGGGTCCATGGCGGCGGCCTGCACGCCGAGGCCGAAGTCGGTGCGGCGCAGGAACCGGGTGAGGCCGACGCCCAGCGCGGCGACGACCACGACGGACAGGATCTGCGTCGGGCTGACGAACACCCCGGCGACGCGGGGGCCGAGCCCGTCGATGGGCGGCGGCAGCGTCCGGGGGCTCGCGTCCCAGGCCAACAGCTCGACCGCGATCAGCAGCAGCATGAGCCCGATCGTGGCCACGGCGGCGGCGAGCCGGGTCCCGTCGACCATGCGGGCGATGACCAGGCGCTCGAACCCGTACGAGACCGCCCCGCAGGCGGCGATCGCGACGAGGGCGCCGACCGCCCACGGCAGGCCCGCCTCCACGAACGACCACGTGACGAGCAGGGCGAACGTGCCGATCTCCGGCGCGGCGAAGTTGACGACCCGCGACCCGCGGTACACGAGCACGAGGCCCACGGCGAACAACCCGTAGATCGCGCCGACGACCACGCCGTGCACGAGGACCTGCAGCATGGTGTTCCCTCCCCTACCCGAGCGTCGGCGCGCAGTAGCGCGTGGTGCCCCACACGAGCCCGCTGTCGCGCTCGCTGGTGCGCTGCGCGAAGAACGAGAACGCCCCGGCATGCCCGCCACGCGAACGGCGGTCGGCGAAGTCCACGGGGCATGCGGGGTCGACCTGGTCCTGGTACCCGTCGAGCATCATCCCGGCGAAGCGGTTGCGGTTGCAGTCCGGCCCGCACGCCTCGAACATCCGGTGGAGCACCCGGTTGCCGACCCACACCTGCCAGAGGATGTCGTTGGGGCGCACCCCGGGCCGGTACTCGCGGTAGGCCTCCTCGAAGCGGGCGATCTCGGCGTCGAAGCCCCATTTGGGGAAGGCGCCGCCGTAGCCGCCCGGGGCATAGCTCGGCCACGTCGCCACGCCGTCGATGGGCTCGTCGACGGCATCGTCCGACAGCACGTCGAGGGTCGTCTGGAACGGGAACACCACCCAGCGGGGCCGGTAGCCCTGGTTGGCGGACTGCTGGATGATCTGGGCCGCGTTGAGCGCGTTCTCCCAGATCCAGACGACGTCGGCCTCCTTGCGCTGCAGCTCGGCGATCTGCTGCGAGTACACGCCCTGGCCGTTGTTCACCGGCAGGTCCGCGACGGGCTCGACACCGCGGCGCTTCAGCTCGGCGACGCCGGCCGCCCGGCCCGGGGCCCAGTTCTCGGACTGGCGATAGAGGATGCCGATGCGCCGGTCGCCGTAGGTGCTGCCGATGTGCTCGCCGAACGCCTTGCCGGTCAGCTCCACGCTGGGGCTGAGCGTGAACGCGTAGGTCGATGCCTCGGCGGGCTCGGTGGCGATGTGGTGGAGGTAGAGCATCTCGTTCTGCTCGGCCCAGTTGCGCACGGCCGGGATCTGGTCGAACCCGATCCCGCCGAGCAGCAGGAACGGGTCGCGCGAGCGGCACGTCTCCGCGGCGGTCACGGCCTGGTTGGGCGAGTAGGCGTCGTCCTCCCACTCCATCTCGACCCGGCGGCCGTGGATGCCGCCCGAGTCGTTGACCATCTCCCAGTAGACGTTGAGGTCCTGCTCACGCGTGTCGAACGCACTGCCCAGCGTCAGCGCGGCGTGGCCGCACAGCCGGATCACCTCGTCGGTGATCCCGACAACCTTGGCCTCGTCGGAGTACAGGTCGGCCTCGCGCGGGCCGGCAGCCTTGCGCTTCGGCGCCTGCGTGGACTGCCGGGGAGCGGGCGTCGTGGTCTCCTCCGTGGGCGTGGCCGTCCCCGGTGGCGGTTCGTCAGCGGGGACGTCGGGGTCCCCGGCCGGTTGGTCCGGGGCCACGGGCGAGGCAGTCTCCGCCGGCGCCGTGGCCCGTGCCCGTGCGGTCGCGGCCTCCGAGGCCGGCCGTGCCGGGGTTGCCGCGTCGCCGGGGGTCGCCTCGTCCGGGATGTCGTCGATCGCGACGTCGGCCGTGCGCTCCGGCGGGTCGAGGGCGACGGAGACGCTGGCGACGAGCACCAGGCTCGCCGCCATGGCAACCGCGTTCGGACGTATCGCGATTCCCATCATCGGACCTCCCTCTCAGCCCCGGCCGTCACGCCGGGGTCCCACCCATGGCGGGTCTCCCGAACCCGTGCTGACTTGAATTTCGCCAACTCGACGGCCGATTCCTGCCGGTGATGCCCAACATCACCGGGCCCCTCGTTGTGGAATCCACAGTCATCGGTGTCGACGGGCTCCCGCCACCAGCCTCGCCACCACCGCATCGGTCTCCCTCCCGACGTGCGCCGATACCGACCCACCGGCCGGCGGCGAGGTGGAGGGGGACCTCGTCGCAGCCACGGAACGTGGCCGTCAGCGAATCGTCAAGGTGTCGGGCCCGACTTCGGGGAGCACACGATCACACCGCGACGGCGGCCGTGGGATACACAACGCGGCGGGCGTCAGATCTCGTCGGCGTCGGCGAGGTCGCTGGCGAGCTGCTCGGCGTCGATGCGCCCGCGGAGCTTGTCCCGGCCCCGCTCGACCGACCCCATGATCTTGGCCAGCACGACCTCGAAGTTGGCGAGCTTGGCGTCGACGTAGTCCTCGGCCTCGAGCCGGATCTGCCGGGCCCGCTCGCGGGCGTCCTCGACGATGCGCTCGGCCTCGCGGTTCGAGGCCTGCACGACCTCGGTGCGGGCGATCAGGCGCGAGCGTTCGGCGCGGGCCTCGTCGACGATCCGTGCACCCTCGGCGCGGGCCGCCTCGAGGACGTCGTCACGCTCCTTGATGACCCACTGGGCCTGGCGGACCTCCTCGGGGACCGACGCGACGATGTCGCCGACGAGCCCGTCGATCTCGGCCTTGTTGAGCATCACCGACGACGACAGCGGCACCGCCTTGGCCTCGGCGACGAGGCGGGAGAGCTGGTCCAGCTTGCCCGCGAGGTCCGTGGCCGATCCCCGCTGGTGCGGCGCGTGAACGTCGACGACGTCCGGCGTGTCGTGGTCGGCCATGGGTGCGCTTTCGCGTGCGTGGTCGGGGGGTCGGGAGGGATGCCGGGAGCCTACCGCCGCACCGGCCCGGCTTCGTGGTGCCGGCACCGGGGGACGGCCACCATCCGGGCTCAGCCGGCGGCGGCCCGCGCCCGCACCGCCTCCTCGACGACGGGAGGCACGGTCCCCTCGAACCGGCCACCCAGGCGGGCCACCTCCTTGACGAGCGAGGAGGACAGGTAGGACCACTCGGGGCTGGTGGACAGGAAGACCGTCTCGACGTCGCCGATCTGCTGGTTCATCTGGGCCATCTGCAGTTCGTACTCGAAGTCGGACACGGCCCGCAGGCCCTTGCAGATCAGCCCCACGCCCTGGCGGTGGCAGAAGTCGACGAGCAGGCCCTCGAAGCTGTCGATCTCGACGTTGTCGAGGTGCGCCGTGGTCTGCTCGAGCAGGTCGAGGCGTTCCTCGACCGTGAACATGCCCTGCTTGCTGGGGTTGACGAGGACCGCGACGACGAGTCGGTCGAACCGGGCGGCCGCCCGCTCGATGACGTCGAGGTGGCCGTTGGTGACGGGATCGAACGAGCCGGGACAGACGGCCGCAACAGTCATTCCTCCCCCCTGAGGGGGGAGGGGACGGCGTCGAGCGGAGGAGCGAGCCGGTGGTTGCCGGCCTGGGGGGTGGAGACAAAGGAGGTCACTGCGCGGGCTCCTTGTCGGGCGGGACGGGGCTGGCCTCGTGGATGGCCGT
>CAZDIF010000020.1:0-15325 GCA_964505365.1 uncultured Actinomycetota bacterium | reverse complement strand
CCACCCGATGCACCTGCACAACCAGAAGGGCACCGTCATCGCCAAGGACGGCTACACGCTGCCCGAGGGCGCCCGGTGGTCCGGCGACACCTTCAACGTCGCCCCCGGCGAGCGGCTGACCGTCGTCTACGAGATGGACAACCCCGGCACCTGGGTCTGGCACTGCCACATCCTCAGCCACGTCAAGCGCTCGGACGGGTCGATGTTCGGGATGCTCACGGCGGTGGCCGTCACCGACCCCGAGGCGTGACCTCGAACTTCAGGCCGCGGCTGCCGGGCACACGGCGGACCAGGCCCGCGTCGAGCAGGGCGACGAGGTCGGCGCGGGCCTCCTCGGGGCCGACGCCCGCATCGCCGCGGTAGTCCATCACCGTCAGCTCGCCCGGGCCGCGGCCCTCGACCACCGCACGGGCCCGCTCCGGCACGTCCGGGGCGGGCAGCCCCAGGGCGTGCGCGGCGTGGCGCAGGCCGGCCGTCACCGCCTCGCCCCACCGTTCCAGCCAGATGGTGACGTCCTTCCGCCGGGCGGTGCGGGCGACCTCCTCGTGGACGCCCAGCAGGTCCTCGGCGAGGGGGACCTCGGCGATCGCCAGCCCGTGCGGGTCCAGCCCACGGGCGCGCAGCACCAGCCGGGCGGCCGCACGGGCCAGCCGCCCGTTGGCGGCCTCGAACGGGTGGATGCGCAGCAGCTCGAGGTGGACGATCCCCGACACGACGAGGCCGTGCTCGCGCGCTGCACCCGACGCGAGCCAGCCGGCGAGGCGGTGCAGCTCGCCGGGCACATCGGCGGGATGGGGCGCGTACCACAGGATCCGCCCCAGCGAGCCGTCGTGGACCGCCTGCTCGGTGGTGCGCGGCCGACCGGCGACGTCCTGGGCGACCAGCCCGACGGTCAGCCGCCGGTGCAGTTCGGCCAGCGCGTCGACCGGGTCGCGCAGCAGCCGGTCGGCGAGGTCGTCCGACGACAGCGCGGTGACGACCCCCTGGAACTCGCGGGCCCACAGCACCTCGTCGGGGGCGTCCTCGACGTCGAGCGCACTGCGCAGCGTCCGGTCCCACGACCCGGAGTCGTGCGCCGCGACGGTCACCCGGGGGTCGGCCAGCGCCTGGCGCACCTGGGCGGTCGTGGGCGGGGCCGGGATCGTCGAGCCGTCCAGCCGCAGCGACGCGACGGCCGCGGCCGACCAGAGGGCGGCGCGTGCCTCGCCGGCGTCGGTGGCCTCCAGCCGGGTGGCCAGCTGCTCGGCCTCGGCGACCAGCGACACCAGGTGCGGCGTGCGGGTGAAGGGGAACTCGGTCACCGGTTGCGCCACGGCACCAGTCGACGGCCCCGGGCGGCCTCGGTCTGGATGCGCCCGTGGCGGCGGCCGAGCAGGTAGGTCCCGGCGGCCAGCCCGCCGGCACCGGACACGGCGGTGGTGATCTTCACGACGCGCTTGCGCTGCCGCGAGAAGACGACGGTGGGCCAGCCGCGCTGGTGGGCCAGGGCCTCCAGCGCCCCGTCGGGGTTGACCGCGACCGGGTGGCCGACCAGCTCGAGCATCGGCAGGTCCGACACCGAGTCGCTGTAGGCGTAGGACAGCCGCAGGTCGTAGCCCTGCTCGGCCGACAGCTTGGCGATGGCCTCGGTCTTGCCCTCGCCGTAGACGAAGGGCCCCTCGAGGCGACCGCTGTAGACGCCGTCGACGACCTCGGACTCGGTCGCGATCCCGCCCGTCATGCCGAGCGCCTTGGCCAGCGGGTCGACCAGCTCGATGGGGGAGGCCGACACGATGTAGGTGTGGCGGCCGGCCTCGTGGTGCATCTCGACGAGGCTGCGGGATTCGGGCCGGACCTTGTTCAGCAGCTGCGGGATGATCTCCTCGTTCAGCGACAGCAGGTCGGCCTGCTGGGCGCCCTCGACGGCATGGAGGATGCGGTCGCGGACGGCCTCGGACTTCTCGTCCGAGGCACCGACGAGCCGGAACGCGATCGCGTTGAGCGCGTCGCTGAGCAGCTCGCCGGTGGGGATCATCTTGTTCCGCCACGCGGCGATGCCGAAGTAGAACGGCGACGCCCCGCTGATCAGCGTGCGGTCGAGGTCGAAGAAGGCGGCGGCACGCGCGTCGGCCATGGGGTCCTCCGGCAGGCGGGGAGGGGGCGGGGGAACCGTCAGCGTAGGTGGTGGCCGGACATGCGTGATCCCCGGTGCCCTGGTCCCACTCCCTTCCCCGTGGAGTGCGGCCCGGCTGCCGGGGATCGCGCTGTCGCCACAGTACGCCTGCCACCCCGCCCCCGGTCAAACGGCTCGTCCACAGACCCTGGGGACAACCCGCGAGAGCCTGTGGACCAGCGCTGTGGACGGTGTGGACGAAGGTGTGGACAGCGTTTCGGGACTCCGGTCCGCCCCTGGCCGGGAACGGCCGTCGAGGCCGCCGGAGCGCGCCATCGGTGCGTCAACAGCATGTGGAGGGCGATTCGTCACCAGGAGAATCCGTCGGCGCGCGGTACCCGCACGCGGGTGTCCGCACGGCCCGGCCTGTGGAGGACCGGGCGGGCCGCCCCCGTCCAGGGTCTACGGTTGCCGCGCCCGCCGACCCCGACCCGAGGACCGCCCGTGGCGACCCGCCCCTCGCCGACCCGCACCGTCGAGCACCGGCCGGCCACCGCCGACCGCCCGGCGCTCGAGCTCGTGCGCTCCACGCGACGTCGTCGCGGCGCGGCCGCGTTCGTCCGCGGTGGCCGCATCGTCGTGCAGTTGCCGGCCGGGCTGCCCGCCACCGAGGAGTCCCGGATCGTCGAACGCCTCGTCGACCGCGTCAGCGGCCGCGAGCGGGCCCGCCGCATCGGTGGGGACGCCGCGCTCGAGGCCCGGGCCCGACGGCTGGCCGACGACTACCTCGACGGCGTCCAGCCCGCCTGGGTGCGGTGGAGCAGCCGGATGCGGTCGCGCTGGGGCTCGTGCACGCCCGGGCCGGCCACCATCCGGGTCAGCGACCGGCTCGCGCGCTTCCCCGCGTGGGTCCTGGACTACGTGCTGGTGCACGAGCTCGCACACCTGCAGGAACGCGGCCACGGCCCCCGCTTCGACGCGCTGGTGGCCCGGTACCCGCACGCCGACCGGGCCCGCGGCTTCCTCGCGGGCGTCGAGTGGGCCGACGCTCAGGCGTCCGGGCCCGACTCGTCGTCCCCGTCATCGTCGGAGGAGGAGTCCGCGTCCGAACCGTCGTCCTCGTCCGGCGCGGTGGACTGACCGCCCGCGCGCTCGTCCGCGGTCGCCTCCACCGGGGCGTCGCCGAGCCCGAACAGCGCCGACGGGTCGTCGGGCACCTCGCCGGCGGTGGCCATCCGCATCAGCCAGCGGGACGGCTCCTCCAGCTCGTCGCGGTCGGGCAGGTTCTCGGGGTGGGCCAGGGCGTCGCGCAGGCGCGTCGTGCCCTGCTGGGCGGCGACGACCTCGACGAAGTGGTCGCCGACGGTCTCGTCGTCGGGCTTGAGGTCCAGGCCCAGCAGCTGGGCCAGCAGCGCCTCGCCGTCGCCGACGGTGGCGCGCCGGCGGCGCAGGATCTCCTCGATCCGCGGCATCTGGGTCAGCCGGTCGGTGGCGGCACGGGCCACCTCGTGGCGGGCCCACGCCTGCACGAGGCAGACCACGCCCTGCAGCCGGTCGAGGATCCGCTGCTGCTCGGGGGTGGGCTCCAGCCGGAAGTCGGCGGCCCGGGCCATCGCGTCCTGCAGGGCCTCCGGGTCGTCCGGGTCGACGCCGCCCATCAGCTCCTCGGCCATGCCCTGCAGCTGCTCGGGGTCGACCCGGGTGCCGTTGGCGAACTGGGCGACCAGCCCGTGGACGTGGGCCTCCAGCCACGGCACCGCGTGGAACAGGCGACGGTGGGCGGACTCGTGCAGGGCCAGCGCGACGCCGACCTCGCGGAGGTCGAGGTCCCAGTCGCCGAACGCCTCGGCGACGTTGACGGCGATCTGCACCGCCTGGCCCCGCGGGGCGGTCGGCAGCCCGAGGTCGTACTGGCCCAGCAGCTGGCGGGACAGCTGGCCGACGACCTGGCCGACCTGCATGCCCGCCAGGGTCGCCCCGAGCGGTCGCAGCATCGCGGACAGGTCCATGCCCGACAGCATGTCGGCCAGTCCCGGGGGCAGCCCGGCCGGCAGGTCGTCGAGGTTGTCCGGCAGCTGCTCGCCCGCGAGCTCGGACAGGGCGCGTGTCGACGCGGCGGCGACGGGCTCGACCACCGGGCGCATGGCGGTCAGGGCGGCGTCGACCCAGCCGCCCCGGCGGACGACGTGGACGGTCCCGGCCTCGCCCGGGGCGGGCAGCGACCCCTCGTCGAGCCAGTGCTCGGCCAGCAGGAACGCCTCGGTGGTGGCGGCCTCCTCCTCGGCGGTGGGGTTGCGGTCGCCGTCGGCCGCCAGCTGGAAGGCGACCCGGCGGGCCAGCTCCCAGTTGACGGGGCCGGAGGTGGCCGCCCCGCCGAACAGCATCGACTGCAGCTGCGAGAACAGCTGCTCGCCCCCGCCGAGCTGCTCGATCATGTTGCGCAGCTCGGGCGGCAGGCCCTCGAACGGGTCCGGAGTCTCGTCGCTCATGCCCCCAGTGTCCCACGTCGCCTCGTCCGTGCACGACCCGGGCCCGGTCGGCCTGTGGTGACCGTGCCCGACGCCGTACGCTCGCGGCGTGACGAAAGGGACCCGGTGACGACGGTCGCGATCAGCGGAGCGGACGGCTGGCTGGCCGTCCCGGTGCGCCGCCGCCTGGCCGCCGAGCCGGACCTCGACCTCACCGCCGTGGTGGCCGACCCGGCCGAGCTGGGCGAGCCCGCGGGCCTGGACGCCGTCGTCCACGTCTCGACGATGCTGGTCTACGGGGCCCACCCCGACAACCCGGTGCCGCTGACCGAGCAGCACCCGGTGCGCCCGGTCGAGGGCTTCCCGATCGCCGAGGAGGCCGCCCAGCGCGAACGCGCCGTCGACGCCTGGCAGGCCGACCACCCCGACGTGCCCGTGGCGGTCCTGCGGCCGGCCATGCCCGTCGGCGAGGACGTGCCGTCGCTGCTGCTGGACACGTTCGTCGGCGGGCGGGTGCTGGGCGTGCGCGGGCACCGCCCCCCGCTGCAGTTCCTGCACGTCGACGACCTGCTGGAGGCCATCGTCCACGCCGCCCGGCAGGGCCTGTCGGGGCCCTACAACGTCGCGTCCGAGGGGTGGCTGTCCGCCGACGACGTCGAGGCCATCCTCGGGCGCCGCCGCCTCGACGTGCCCGAGGAGGTCGTGTTCAGCTCGACCGAGCGGTTGCGGGTCGCCGGGCTGTCGCCGCTGCCCACGGGCGCCGTCCACCACCTCATGCACCCGTGGGTCGCCGACGTGTCCCGGCTCGTCGAGACCGGCTGGCGCCCGAGGCACGCCAACCGCGACGTGCTGGCCGAGCTGGCGGACCGCCACGGCGACCGCCTCGTCGTCGGGCCGGTCAGCACCACCCGCCACGAGGTCCGCCAGGCCGCCGGCATCGCCGCCGGCCTCACCGGGGGCCTGCTCGCGCTCGGGCTGGTCGCCCGCCGCCGCCGGCGGGGCGACGACGGAGGCACACAGTGAGCACCACCCCCGCCCAGCCGCGCGGGCACGCCCACCTCGACCCGCCCCGCGACGCCGTGCGCGTGGTGACGTCGCTGACGGACGAGCCCCTGGACGTCGCCACCGCCCACCGCGACGTCGAGCACCCGCAGGCCGGCGGGATCGGCGTGTTCAGCGGCCTCGTCCGCGACCACCACGAGGGCGAGGCGGTCGACCACCTCGTCTACGAGGCGTGGCGGGAACGCGCGACCGAGGCACTGGACGAGGTCGCCCGGGACGTCGCCGAACGGCACCCATCGGTGCGCGCGGTGCACGTCTCGCACCGGCTCGGGCGGCTGGAGGTCGGCGAGGTCAGCGTGCTGTGCGCGGCGTCGGCGCCGCACCGCGACCAGGCGATCGCGGCCGCCGCCGAGCTGATCGACGAGGTCAAGGCGCGGGTGCCGATCTGGAAGCGCGAGACCCTGGCCGACGGCACCGTGCGCTGGCCCGGCTGCGACTGAGCTCGACACCGGCCGGTCGGCCGGGGTCCCCTGCCGGATGGACAGATTCGCGGCCTGAACGGCCCCCCGCCACGGGGTACCGTCCTCGTCGGCGCCGTCCGCCCGTGCGGCCGGTGCCGATGCCCGCCCGGCCCACACGCGAGGGAAGCGTTCGGGCCACACGAAATCACGAGGGGAACACTGTCGTGCCCACACTCATCGTCGCCCTGCTCGTGGTCGCCGCACTGGTGCTGCTGGCCACGTCCGTGCTCGGAGGCCGTCGCGACCGCGACCCCTCCTCGTCCGTGCACTCCTTCCAGCGGGCGCTGCACGCGATGGGCAACGAGTCGGCGGGGACCGCACGCGGCGACGCGCGCGACGACGCCGACGAGCGCGACGACGACGCGCTGTCCCGCCGATGAGGGCACGCGTCGCGACCCACGGACGGGAGCACCTCCTCGTCCTCGTGGCCGCGGCGTTGCTGGCCCTGCTGGTCCCCACCCCCGCCGAGGCGGCGACGGACCCGTACCGGCCGCAGCAGTGGCACCTGGGCGAGATCGGTGCGCCCACGGCGTGGGAGACGGGCCGGGGCCGCGGCCAGGTCGTCGCCATCGTCGACTCCGGCGTCGACCTCGAGCACCCCGACCTCGCCGACCGGCTGGCCCGCCGCACCGACGGGTCGGTGCTCGGCCGGGACTACGTCGACGACGACGACGACCCCAGCGACGTGCACGGGCACGGGACCATGGTCGCCGGGCTGGTGGCCGCGACGCTGGGCAACGAGTCCGGCGGCGCCGGTGTCGCACCCGAGGCAAAGCTCATGCCCGTCCGGGTCCTGGACAAGGAGGGCCGGGGGAGCCAGGCCGACGTCGACGAGGGCATCCGCTGGGCCGTCGACAACGGCGCGACGGTCGTGAACCTGTCACTGGAGTCCGCGGTGGCGGTCGGGGACCGCTCCCAGCAGGCGCCGATGATCACCGCCCCCGCATCCGCCGTCCGGTATGCGTGGGACAACGGCGTCGTCGTGGTGGCCGCCGCCGGCAACAGCGGCCATCCCTTCACCGATTACCCACCGACCTCCCCGGTGCTGCTGGTCGGCGCCACCGACAAGGACGGGCAGAAGGCGGACTTCTCCGACGCGGGCCGTGACGACATCGTCATGGCGCCCGGGGTCGAGATCGTGTCGACCTGGTGCGTCGAGAAGGGCCAGAAGACTTGCCGCCCGGGCGACCACTCCATGGGCCGCGGCGACGGCACGTCGTTCGCCGCCCCGCAGGTCGCCGCCGGCATCGCGCTGCTGCGGCAGCTCGGGCTCAGCCCCCGGGCGGCCGTCGACCGGCTCCGGACGACCGCCGAGGACATCGGCCCGCCGGGGCGCGACGTCGAGACTGGCCACGGTCGGGTCGACCTGGCCGCGGCCACGGCCGGTGCCCGCGCGGCCGGCACGACGACCACCGAGCCCAGCCCCACCGCGGACCCCACCGCCCGGGACGGCGGCGAGACGCGGTCGCCGTCCGACCAGGACACGGGCGGGTCCACGCCGCCGCCCGCCGACCGCCCGTCCGAGGGTCCGACGAACGAACCCGCCGAGCCGGACCCCGCCGCCACGACGCCCGACGGTTCCACGGGCATCGAGCAGGCGGTGACCACGCTGCCGACACCGACCCGCGAACCGGCGGGGGACCAGGCGGCCTCACCGCTGGACGGTTCGCCGTCGCGCACGCCGTGGGCGGCCACGGCGGTGGCGCTGCTCGCGTTCACGGCCGTGGCGGTCGGCCGCGAGTGGGCACTGACCCGCTGACCCGGCTCGGACGGCCGCGCGGCCCCCGCGGCCCGGGCTCCGGTCGCAGGGCTGGGGTACCGTCAGGCGACCCGCTCCCGACCTGACCTCGAGGCTCACCGAGTGCGCCGCGTCCTGCTCGTGCTGCTGCTGGTCGCCGTCGCCGTGCCCATCGGGCGCGGCCAGGTGCCCTGCGAGCTGCTGCCGGTGCAGCCGTCGTGCGAGGTGGCGGTCCTGCCCGGCCCGACCGCGAACACCCTCGAGATCGTCAAGATCGACGGCGAGCAGGTGTACGACTCCGCCGGCCAGCTGCGCCTGACGACGGTGGCGGTCGACTCCGAGCTCGGTGCCATCGAGTGGCTGCAGGCCCGCCTGTCGGGCACGTCCGACGTCATGGACCGCGAGGTGCTGTTCCCCGAGGGCTCCACCGAGGACGACGTCGCCGAGCAGAACGAGCTGCTGATGTCGGCCTCGCAGACCGACGCGACGATCGCGGGCCTGGTCGCCGCCGGCTACGACGCCGACGCGCTGTACGCGGGGGCGAGGATCGTCGAGATCACCGAGGATTCGGCCGAGGGGACCGCGGCGCTGTCGCCCGACGACGTCATCGTCGCCGTGGACGGCACGGAGGTCCGCAACGCCCGCGAGGCGGTCGACGCCGTCGCCCAGCACGCCCCCGGTGACGAGGTGGTGCTCGCGCTGGAGGGCGGCCGCGAGGTGGTGCTGACCGCCGCCGAGCACCCGGAGGACCCCTCCCGGGCCTTCCTCGGGCTCCTGCTGGAGGACGCCCTCGACCTGCCGTTCGAGGTGGAGATCGACGCCGGCAACATCGGCGGGCCCTCGGCCGGCCTGATGTTCGCGCTGGGCATCGTCGACCTGCTGGGCCCGGACGACCTCACCGGTGGTGCCACCGTCGCCGGCACCGGGGTCATCACGCCCGACGGCGAGGTGGGTGCCATCGGCGGCATCCGCCAGAAGGTCTACAGCGCGACCGCACCTCGCGAGGAGGGCGACGATCCCGCCATCGCCTTCCTGGTGCCGGCGGGCAACATGGCCGAGGCCCGCACCGCCAGCGTCGCCGACGACATCCTGCTGGTGCCGGTCGAGACCATCCAGGACGCGGTGGAGGCCCTGCGCGACCTTGCCCGGGGCGCCGAGCCGGCGGGTGCGGTGGCGCTCGGCCCCTGACGTGGGCTGACGCCACCGGGCGGCGAGGTCCACGGCCACGCGGGGGTGCGGCCGTAGACTTCCCGTGATGGGCGACCTCCTCGCGGTCCCGCTGCACCTGGCCGTGCACATCAGCGGGTTTGGCTTCGCTGCCGGGCTGGCGGCGCTGGCCGTCGTGCGCCGACGCGAGCTGCCCGGGTCGTGGCTGGCGCTGACCGTCGGGGCGGTGCTGCTGGCCGCCTCGTCCGTGGTCGTGGGCGGCCTCTGGGCCCAGGGGCTGGCGTGGCCGCTGTACGTGCGGGCGATGGGGTACGCGACGCTGGCGTACGGCGTCGCCGGTCGGCTCGGGGCGACCGCCGCGGTCGCGCCCGCCCTGCCGGCCGCGTCGCACCTGGTCGCGGCCGTTGCCGGTGGGCTCGCCGCCGTGGCCACCCTCGGCGGGGTGCTGGGGCGGGGACGCCAGATCCTGCTGCTGTCGATCGGGATCGGGCTGCTGGCCGCCGGGGACCTGCTGGCCGTCAGCCGCCCGACGCTCGGCGCCGTCGTGTCGCTGGCGGGTGCCGTTGCCGGCCTGTCGTGGCTGGCGCAGCGGGCCAGCCGGTCGTTGGCGTGGCGGTTCGTCGCGTCGTTCGCGGCCGTGCTCCTCGTCGTCGTCCTGGTGCTGGCCTCGGCCTCCGCGGCGCTGTTCCAGCGGGACCTGCAGGGCGACCGGCTCGAGCTGCTGGCCCAGCAGGCCGTCGCCCAGGAGGCCGCTCTCGCCGACGACGCGCGCGCCACCCTCGCCCGTGCGCTCACCCTCCTCGTGGAATCGCGGGACCTGCCGGCGCGGCTGGTGGCCGACGAGGCCAGCGACGCGACGGCCGCCAGCGTCGCCCGCTTCGTCCCCACGGCCGACGACGTCGTGCTCACCAATGCGTCGGGTCGCGTGCTCGGGTCGTTCGACCGGCAGACCGGCGGGGCGATGGGCGCGGCCGCCACCGTGCTGGCGGGCAGTGACCTGCTGGACCGTGCCCGCAGCCGGCTGGCGCCCGCCGAGGACGTCCTCCAGCTCGAGCTCGTCGACAGCGCCCCGGAGGGCCCCGAGCTGCTGGCGGTCGCCGTCCGGCCCCTGTTCCCCACGATCGACGGCGAGGAGCGCCGCGACCGGCTCGCCGGCCTGGTGGTCGCCGCCAGCCGCCTCACCCGCCTGGACCGGCTCGACCAGGTCGCCCGCACGACCGGCGCCGAGGTGGCCGTGCTCGCCGGCCAGGAGCTCGCCGGCACGACCGCCGGGACCCCGGCGGTCGACGAGGACCTCGCCGACCTCGCCGGCACCAGCGGCGGACAGGTCACCGAGCTCGGCGGGCAGTCACACTTCGTCCACGTGCAGCCGATCGAGGACGCCGCGGGCGACCGGGTGGGCTCGCTGGTCCTGTTCGAGGCGGCGTCGGTCATCGCCGGCCTGCAGGAGCTCGTCACCCGGGTGCTGTTCCTCGCCGCGGTCGTGGGCGGGCTGCTGGCCACCGGCCTGTCCGCGCTGCTCACGGCCCGGGCGACCCGCCCGATCCGCCGGCTGACGGCCGCCAGCGAGCGCATCGCCGCCGGCGACCTCGACGTGGAGGTGCCCGCCGGGACCGACGACGAGGTCGGCCGGCTGGCGGTCGCCTTCGGCGACATGGCCACCGCGCTCGGTGCCCGCGAGGCCGACCTGCGGTCGGCGGCCCGGCGCGAGTCGACCCTCCGCCAGCGGCTGGAGTCGGTCACCTCCTCGATGGACGAGGGGCTGCTGGCCGTCGACGCCGACGGCACGGTGTCGCTGGCCAACCCGGCCGTCGGCCGGCTGCTGGGTGTCGATCCGGCGGAGCTCGAGGGGCGCCCGCTGGGCGACGTGCTGGTGGGCACGGCCGGGGACGGCGACAGCTGGCCCGCCGCGCTGGGCCGTCCCGGCTCGGACGAGGTGCGGGCCGCCCGCGGGCAGGTCGACGGGGCGGCCGGCCGACCCGTGACGGTGGCGGCCACGGCGGCCCCGCTGGTGACCGACCGCGGCGAGGCCGGCCGGGTGGTCGTGGTGCGCGACGTCACCGCCGAGGCGCAGCTCGACCGCATGAAGGACGAGTTCGTCTCGAACGCCGCCCACGAGCTGCGCACCCCGCTGACCGCGGTGGTCGGCTACCTCGGCACGCTGCGTCGTCGCGACGACCTCGACGACGAACGCCGGCAGGCGCTGCTGGCCACGGCGGCCGACGGGGCCGACCGGCTGCGCGGCATCGTCGACCAGCTGGTGTGGTTCGCCGACCTCGAGGCCGGGCGGGCCCGGGTGGTGCCGCAGCCGACGTCCGTGTCCGACCTCGTCGACGAGGTGCTGGCGTCGTGGCGGCACCGCCGGCCCGACCGCACCTTCCGGCGGCGGGTCGCCCGCCGGCTGCCGGACGTGCACGTCGACCCGCTGTGGACCCGGCGGGCCCTGGACGAGCTGGTCGCCAACGCGGTCAAGTTCAGCGAGGACCGCATCGTGCTGCGGGCCCAGCTCGACGACGACGGCGACGTGCGGCTGGAGGTCCGCGACCGCGGCGTGGGGATCCCCGACGACCGCGTCGCCGAGATCCGGGCCGAGTTCCGCCAGGCCGACGCCTCGGCCACGCGCCACCACGGGGGCCTCGGGCTCGGCCTGGCGATCGTCGAGCGCATCCTCGACCGCCAGGACGCCACCCTGGACGTGGAATCCGAGGTGGGACAGGGGACCCATGTCGCCCTGGTGCTCCCGCCGGCACCATGAAGGCATGAGTGCTGTCCTGGACGCTCCCGGGACCGGTGACGCCGCCGCGGCCGCGCCGGCCGCACCGGCACGCACCGCGGCCCTGCTGGCCGTCGTCGTCGCGGTGCTGGGCAGCCTCGTGGGCCCCACCGGGCAGCTCGACCAGCTGCTCGGCGTGGCCCCCGTCCGGGTGGCGGCCGGGGTGGTCGAGCAGCAGGTCGACGGCGGCTGGGAACGGGTCGAGGTGGGCGAGGTCGTGGCCGCCGGCACGCGGTTCCGCGCCGTGGACGACATCGCGACACTGGAGGTGCCCGGCGGTGAGGTCGACGTGGCCGACGGCACCCGTGCGGTCGCCGGCGCCGACCTCGTGGTCGAGACCGGCACCGCCGTGGTCCGCAGCCCGCAGGTGGGGGTCGGCGACGGGGTCGTGCAGGCCCAGGGGGCCGGCGCCTGGCGCTACGACGCGACCGGGCGGGTCGGGGTCTACGAGGGCGCCACGCTGCTCCGGGACGCCACCGGCCGCGAGGTGCTGGTGCGCCCGCTGCAGGAGGTCGGCCTGCGCGACGGCGCCGTCGAGTCCGACCTGCACCCCTACGTCTACGTCGGGTCGGACCCGTTCGACCGGCGCCACCTCGCGGACGCGCTCGGCGTCGACGACTACGTCGGGGCGCTGGCCCGCGGGCTGGAGGCCGACTACGGCACCGCCCCGCAGCAGCCCGCCTTCTACACCGACTTCGACGGCCTGGACGGCCGGCTCCTGCCGCTGCTCGGCGACGTGGGCTTCGACCGGGACGGGGCACGCGTCGGGCCGCCGGCCGACGTGCTGGTCGCGGCCGTGGTGACCGAGGCGCTGGTCGTCGATGCGGGCCTGGCGCCGGCCGAGGCCGCCACCGAGGTGCGCACGTCGCGGCTGGACGGGGCGACGTGGGGCCTGATCGTCCAGGCCCGCGAACTCGATGCGTCGCACGTCCGCGCCGCCGCGGACAGGGCGCTGGCCCGGCGCGAGCAGGCGGTCGAGCAGGGCACCGCCACGCCCGTCATCCCGTCCGACGACGAGGCGACCGACGGGGCTGACGACGGGCCCGGCGGTACGACCGACCCCGATCCCGGCCCGGGTGACGATGGCACGGATCCGGACGACGGCGGCGATGATCCCGACGACGGCGACGGCGGCGGTGACGAGCCCACCGACGACGGAGGCCCGATCTCGGACACGCTCGACGACCTCGGCGGCGACGAGGTGGTGCCCGACCCCCTCGAGGAGCCGGTGGACGACGTGGTCGACGTCGTCGACGACCTGCTGGACGGCGGGTCCGACGACGGCGACCTGGTGGAGGACACCACGGGCAACCTCGGTGAGACGGTCGAGTCGACCACCGGGGCCGTGACCGACCTGCTGAACTGACCCGGTCTTCGGTCGGCGAGGGACGGGCCCGCTACTACGCTGCTGGCGCGCCCCGTTCCGAAGGTCCCGCCCCGTGCTGACTCCCGACGACATCACCTCGCGGCGCTTCCTCGTGTCACTCCGCGGCTACGACCGCGACGAGGTGTCGACGTTCCTGCGGGAGGTCGGCGACGAGGTGCGTCGGCTGCGGACACGCGTCGCCGAGCTCGAGGCCGACGTGGCCCGCCGCGAGCGGGCCGCCGCGGACGACGCGCCCGACCCCCGTGCCGCGTTCCGGGTGCTGGGCGAGGAGACCACCCGGGTGCTCGTCGCTGCCGAGGAGTCCGGCCGCGAGATCGAGGCCCGGGCCGCGGCACGCGCCCGTGACGTCGTCGACGAGGCCGAGCGCGAGGCCCGCGAGATGACCGAGCGGGCCAACCGCCACGCCGCACGGACGGTCGCCGAGGCCGAGCGCCGCCGGGACCAGGTCGCCGCCGAGATCGCCGCGCTCGAGCAGGAGCGCCGGGAGTTCCTCGACGACCTGCGCCGGTCCATGGCCACCATCGGGGGCGTGGTCGGGTCGCTGGGCGAGGCCGCCGCCGAGGCCCCGGCCGAGGAGCCGGAGGTGGTCGCCGACGAGCCGGCCCCTGCGACCGAGGAGTCCGAGCCCACCCCGGTGCCCGAGCCGGAACCCGTCCCGGAGCCCGAGCCCGCCCCGGAACCGACGCCCGTGCCCGAGCCCGTCCCGGATCCGACACCGGTCCCCGAGCCCGAGCCGGCGCCCGTGCCGGAGCCCGAGCCCGCCCCGGCGGCGGTCGCCGAGACTGCTCCCACGGCGGTCGCCGAGGCGCCGGAACCGGAACCGGAGCCCGAGCCGGCCGAGGAGGAGCCGACGGTCGCGTCGCGCCGGGACGCCGCCGTGGGGCAGTGGCGCGAGACGATGGTGCGCCAGTGCAAGCGCGCCCTGCAGGACGTGCAGAACGAGGTGCTGGCCTCGATCCGCGAGCACGGTCGCCGGGCCGGCCTCGACGACCTGCTGCCGGCCGAGCAGGACCTCGACCCGCTGGCCGACCAGGGCGTGGAGTTCCTCGGCGGCGCCCATGCGGCCGGGGTCGCCGACGGCGCGGCCGCCATGGACCGGCCGGCGCCCGAGGTGGCTTCGGACGGGACCGTGCGCGACGCGTCGGCCGCGTTCCGCACCGTGCTGGCGCACGAGGTGACCTCGTCGCTGCGTGCCACGCTGCGGGCGGGGCTGGAGGCCGAGGAGTCCGAACCCCAGCTGTCGGAACGGGTGGGCGAGGTCTTCCGTGACCTGCGCGGCCCGGTGCTGGAGGGCGTCGTGGACGAGCACGTCCACCGGGCCTACGGGGTCGGGCTGCTGGACGCCTGGACCGAGCTCGGCATCGAGCAGGTGCACTGGGAGGCCGGCCACGAGGCCCGCTGCCCGGAGAACCGCTGCCGCATGAACGCCGGCGAGGGGGACCTGGCGCTGGGCGGCGAGTTCCCGTCGGGGGACCGCGTCCCGCCGGCCCATCCCGGGTGCACGTGCGTGGTCGTGCCGGTGGCGTCGGCATGATGGACTTCCTCCGCCAGCGCCTGCTGGTCGTCCTGGTCGTGCTCGTCCTCGTCGTGCTGCTGTCGGCCAACCGGGTCGCCAGCCTGCTGACCGAGTTCTGGTGGTACCGGGCGGTCGGTGCCGCCGAGGTGTTCACGGGCGTGATCGGCGCCCGGGTGCTGCTGGGCGTGGCCGCCGGCATCGTGCTGGCCGCCATGGTCGCCGTCAGCCTCATGATCGCCCGGCGGCTGCGGCCGCTCGTGGTCCCGTCGACCCCGCAGCAGGCCGTCATCGAGACCTACCGGGCCAAGGCCGACCCGTACCTGCCGTGGCTGATCGCCGCGGTCGCGGTCGCGTTCGGCGCGTCGTCGGGCCTGGCCGCCTCGACCCAGTGGGACACGTTCCTGCTGTGGCAGAACGGCGGCTCGTTCGGGACGGTCGACCCGCAGTTCACGCGCGACGTCGGCTTCTACGTCTTCGACCTGCCGTTCCTGCAGTTCGTGCAGGGCTGGCTGTTCACGTCGTTGGTGCTGGTGATGCTGCTGACCGCCGGGGCGCACCTGCTGCTCGGTGGCATCCGCCCCGACGCCCCACGGGACAAGGTCATCCCGTCGGTCAAGGCCCACCTGTCGGTGCTGCTGGCGCTGGTGCTCGCGGCGCGCGG
>CAZDIF010000019.1:0-16277 GCA_964505365.1 uncultured Actinomycetota bacterium | reverse complement strand
GAAGATGCCGCGGCCCCCGCAGTGCGGGCACCGACCGCGCAGCCCACGGCCGATCGCCGTGGCGCGGGAGGGGGACGAGGAGGGCACGGCCGGCACCTTCGTGGGCGAGGACCACCGGCAGCCTACGGCCGCCGACGCATGGGCCCGTCACCGGACGCCCTTGTACCCCGCCGGCGACCCGCGTAGTCTCAATCGCGGGACCAGGTCGTTCCTCGGGGGGCATACGACATCGGGGAGCGCCGTCGTGTGGACACCTGAAGGGGAACGCCCATGACCGACAAGGCGATCGTCCGCGCCCGCGGTGGTGCGGCAACGGGGTTCGAGCTCGAGGACGAGATCGCGCGCAGCGCGGCCGACGTCGCGGTGGAGCACGTCCGCTCCGACGGGGTGCTCGTGCGGGCCGACGAGGGCACGCTGGACGAGCTGGCCGCCCGCGGCCTGCGGGTCAAGCTCCTGCGCGACACCAACCTGCTGCGGATCGGCGACCACGTCATCGACGTCGAGGCCGACGACGTCCTCGACGACGTGCCGACGCGGCAGCGCGTGCCGCGGGCCGAGAAGAGCACGTGGCCCCACCACCTCGTCCTGCTGGCCGGACCCCCGGCACCCGAGTGGCTCGATGCGGTCGCCGAGGCCGGCGTCGACGTGGTCGAGCCCCTGGGCCAGTGCGGCCTGTTCGTGTACGGCTCACCGGACGCTGCCGAGGCGGTGTCGCACCTGGACTTCGTCACGTGGGTCGGGGCGCTGCAGCCGAGGTGGCGCATCGGGCCCGGGCTCGCGGACCTCCGCGGCGACGTCGACGTGCAGGTGGGCGTGTGCCCACCCGACCGGGCCGACGTGGTCGTCGAGGCGATCACCGGGCACGGCGGTGAGGTCCACACGGTCGACCGGGCCGAGCCCGGCGCCGCCCGCACCGGGACCCTGCACCGCTACGCAGTGATCGCCGCGACCGTGTCGGCCGGCACCGCCCGCAACGACCTCAGCCGGCTGCCGTGGGTGCGCTACATCGAGCACGCTCCCCCGCCCGAGCTAGAGGACGAGCGGTCCACCCAGATCCTGACCGAGGGGTTCGACGGCGGTGCCCCGGCCGGCCCCACGGTGACCGGCTACGCCAACGAGCTGACCGACTACGACGTCGACGGCACCGGCACGACGGTCGCGATGATCGACTCCGGCATCGACGACCACAACAACGCGACCATCCACCCCGACCTGCGCGGGCGGTTCGCGTTCTTCGCCGACCAGACCGGTGGAACGGCGCCGACCGACACCAATGGCCACGGCACCCACGTCGCGGCCATCGCCGCGGGCAACGGCACGACCGGGGACACCGACCCCGACGGGTTCGTCCTGGGGCTCGGCGTCGCCCCCGGCGCCCAGGTCGGCTCGATCAACCCCATCGGCAACGGGGTCCCTGTCGCGATCGCCAACTGGCTCCAGACGGCCGTCCAGAACAACGCGGTGGTTGCCAACAACTCATGGGGAATCGGTGGCGGCGGGACCGGCTACTCCGCGCGCTGCGGCACGGCGGACGGGGCCGTCCGTGATCCCGACACCGCGACCACCGAGCTGGAGCGGATGTCGGTCGTGTTCTCCGCCGGCAACAACGGTGGCAACCTCAGCTCGGCCACCGACCCGAAGGAGTCGAAGAACATCCTCGTGGTCGGCAACTCGCTCACCAGCCGACCGGCCGAGATGTTCCCCGACGACGACGTCCGAGGCGTCAGTGGCCGCTCCAGCCGGGGCCCCGCCGTCGACGGCCGGATCCTGCCGACCGTCGTCGCACCCGGCACCGACATCGTGGCGGCGCGGTCCACCATCGACGCCAACCCGACCGCGCCCGGCGTGCAGCCCAACCGGGCGGCCTACACCGACACGGGCGGCACCGCCCACAACCAGCACACGCAGATGTCGGGCACCTCCATGGCGGCCCCGCACGTCTCCGGCACGGTCGCGCTCCTGGTCGAGCGGTGGCGCACCCGGACCGGGCAGGACCCGTCGCCGGCACTGGTCCGGGCGTTGCTGGTCAACACGGCCGAGGACCTTGCCGGCGGCCCGAACTGGCGCGCGCTGTTCCGCCCGTGGGCCGCGGCCGGGGCGAACTTCGCGGTCACCGGGTTCGGGTTCGCGCCGGCCCAGCTCGCCGAGCTGAACTTCGGCGCCGGGACGTGGCAGGTGCTGACCCAGGTCGCCAACGCGGGGGCCATCACCGGCCCGGGCCAGTGGGCCTATGCCGCCGGGACCGACACGATCACCGTGCGCACCACCACCGGTGGGCAGCCCTACTCCACCGGGCCGAACAACGTCGGCATCCACATCCTCGACCCGACGGGTCTGGCCAACGTACCGAACAACCACCAGGGCTGGGGTCGGGTGTCCCTCGAGAACCTGCTGGTGTCGGCCCCGGCCTCCGACCGCGGCCCCCGCATCGTCGTGGACGAGCGGCTGGGGTTCGACGCCAGCGGCCAGGAGTGGACGCTGCGGGTCGCACCCGCCGACCCATCCCGGCCGATGCGGGTCACGCTGGCGTGGACCGACGCGCCCGGCGCCGCGGGCGCGAACCCGGCGCTCGTCAACGACCTCGACCTCGAGGTCGTCGAGGACGACACGGGCACCGTGTTCCGCGGCAACGTCTTCGCCAACGGGTTCTCGACGCCCGGTGGGGCGGCCGACGCGCTGCACACGCTCGAGTGCGCGTACATCCAGAACCCGACCGGGGTGTACGACGTCAGCGTCATCGCCAGTGCCCTGCGCGCCGATGCCCGGCCGCCCTTCGGCACGGCCACCCCCTGGCAGGACTTCGCGCTCGTCCTCGACAACGCGGAGGTCCCGGCGGGCGACAGCGTGGACGTCGCGCTGGCCGTCGACCGTTCCGGCTCGATGATCACGTCCGGCTACGTCGACGTGACCCGCACGGCTGCACGCGGGTTCGTGGACCTGCTGGCCGTCGACGACGGCGTGGGGGTGGCCAGCTTCGGCTCCGACGCACGAGACGAGTTCCCCGACGAGACCCCGCCCAGCGTGCGGCGGATCGTCGGCCAGGCCGACCGCGACGACGCAATCGCCGCGATCGACGGGATCGGGTTCGGTGGCAGCACCGAGATGGGCCCCGGCCTGCAGCTCGCCGCGGACATGCTCGACGGGTCCACCAACACCCGGGCGGTCGTCCTGCTGTCGGACGGGTACGACAACGGGTCGCCGGACGCGCGCACGGTCGCCGGGGGGCTGGCCTCCGACATCGCCGTCCACACGTGTGCGATGGGGCCGCTGTCCGACCAGGAGCTGCTCGAGGACGTCGCCACGTCGACGGACGGGCTCTACCTGTACATGCCGACGATCGACGACCTCTTCCTGCTGCTGAACGTCATCCGCGAGCAGGTGACGGGGACCGGACTCGTCGTGAACACCGCCAACACCGCGTCGGAGAGCCGCGTCGGCGCCTGGGTCGAGGAGGAGGCCGACGAGGTCACGTTCCTCGTCGACTTCGACGACCCGAAGCTTCGCTGGACCGCGGACCGCCCGGGCGGCGAGGAGGTGGCCGTCCGGCTGCGAGCACCCAACGGGCGCCTGCTGCATCCGCACGAGCCGACCGTCCGTCGCAGCGAGGGCCCGGGCTACGTGGGCTTCCGCGTGCCCGACCCGCCGCCGGGCCAGTGGTGGGTCGAGGTGGCCACGGGCCGTCGGCGCCACACCCGCTATACGGTCGGCGGGTTCGTGCGCTCCCCGGTGCGCATCGACGTCGACGTCCACAGCGGCCTGCGGGGCCGGCCCCTGGTCGTCGAGGTGTGCCCCGAGGACGAGGCCGGCCCGATCCGGGAGGCCCGCGGACAGGTGTGCGTGACGGCACCGACCCGCGACCCGGCGGGCGTGCTCGACGAGTTCGGGTCCCGGCTGCGCGGGCGCCGCATCACCCACCGCCTCAAGGGCGACGTGCTCCCTGAGAGGTTCCGCCGGCTGGTCACCCTCGACCGGGTGCTGCGCCGCGACGACGAGGTCGCGATCGACCATGACACCCGGTGTATGCCACTGCGTCCCGCCGCGGGGGGCACGGGCGGGGGTGGGGTCGACCCGCGCGTGCCGGGCGGCGGCGGGGTCGTGGCCGGTCCGGGCACCCCGACCGTCGATGCTGGCGGGTCCGGGTCAGGGGTGGTCGCCGGGGGAACCACGGGCGGGACCGTCGGGCCCGGGACCCTGGCGGCACGGCTCGGCTCGGACGTCCGCGTCACGCCACCGCCAGGTCTCGACCCGCGGCTGCGGATCGACCCGCGCCGGTGGCGGATCCCCGTCCCCACGCCTGCCCGTGACTGCCTGGTCGGGCGGTGGGGCGACACGAGCGTGACCGGCAGCTACAACGCCACCGTGGAGGTCCACGGTGTCACCGCGGGCGGCAGCCGGTTCGTGCGGACGACCATCCGCAGCGTGCGGGTGCGCTGATCGGTCGAGGCGTCGAGGCCCTGGCGTCCGTCAGCCCTCGTCGTCCGGGGTGTCCCAGTCGGTCACGTCCTCCCCCGCCTCGCGGGCGAGGATGTCGAGGGCGGCCGTCGCCCCGGCACCCGCGGAGATGATCGCCTGGCTGCGGTTCGGGCGGGCCATGCGGCCGACGACGTAGACGCCGTCGACCTCCGTGCGGTACTCGGTGTCGACGGTGACGCCATCGGCGGCCGTGTCGATGCCGAGCTGTTCGGCCAGCCGCGTCCCGGTCTTGGCCGCGGCCAGCACGAGGTAGTCCGAGCGGGACTCCCCGTCGTCAGTGATGATGACGAACTGGCCCTCTTCGATGCGGACCTGGGTGACCTTCGCGTCGACGAGCCGGCCACCGTGGCGGGTGACCTGTGCGCGTGCCCGTTCCTGGAAGTCCGACCCGGCCTCCTCGTCGATGCCGAGGTAGTTGCGCAGCAGGGCATAGTGCATGGCGGTGCCGTCCTGCCCGTACACCGTCGCGTCGTGACCGTTCTTGGCCAGGAACAGGGCGGCGCTGAGCCCGGCCGGTCCGTCCCCGACGATCGTCACACTGGCCATGGGGTCGCTCCTCGTGTGTCGGCCTCGCGGACCGAGCCTACTGGCGGTCGGCGCACGCCCCGGTGGCCCCCTCGGACGGCGTGGCCGTCAGTGGCGCAGGCGACGCACCCACGCGGACCGGAACAGGCGGGGGACGAGGGCGTCGAGGGTCAGGGCGACCGGGCGGACCCCCATGCTGACGGCGTGCGGGCGACGGGCGATCGCCCGAGTGACGAGGGCCGCGCCCTCGTCGGCATTCATCGCCACGTGCCGACGCCACACCGACGAGGGGGCGATCATGTCGGTGCGCACGAGGGGCATGTGGACCACGCTCGCGGTGATGCCGTGCGGCGCCATCTCCGTGCCGAGCACCCGGGTGAACTGCTCGAGCGCACTCTTGGACGCGAGGTAGGTCGCGAACCGGGGCACGTGCAGGAGCGTGCCGATCGTCGTGACGGCCACGACGTGGCCGCGGCCCTGCTCGACCATCGACGGCAGCAGCCCGAGCACCAGTCGGACGGACCCGAAGAAGTTGAGCGCCATGACGCGGTCGAGGTCGTCGGTGCGGTCGACCGTCGCGAGCACGCCCCGCCGGATGGAGCGGCCGGCGTTCGCGATGACCACGTCGACGTGGTCGTGGAGGGACAGCACCTCTTTGACGACGCGGTCCACCTCCTCGGCATCGGAGAGGTCGGCGGGGACGACGTGCGCAGTCCCACCGGCGGCCTCGACGTCGGCCGCGACCGCCTCCAGCTTGTCGCGCGTGCGGGCCACGAGGACCACGTGGGCGCCGGCGGCGCCGCAGTCCCTGGCCACGTCCGCACCGATGCCGGCGGACGCACCGGTCACCACGACCACGCGGCCCTCCACGGCACGGCGCAGCGCCTGCCGGGCCCGCGGCCCTCGACGGGCTCCCGCTGCCCGTGCCGCGAGCCGCTCCAGTTGCCAGGCGAGCCTCGTGGTGCGTGGCGTCACGGGTCAGGTCCTTGGGTCGACCGCGCAGCGTGGTGGAACGATACCCGCCACATCGTTCCACTACGACATCGCCGACCCGGGTGGTCAGCGGGCTGGTGCCGTCACCTTCACGTCGACCCAGACGAGGCGGTGGTCCGACGACACGGGCGGGAACCCGGGACCGGTCAGGCGGAAGAACCGCTCGCCCTCGGCCGGCCAGAACACCCCGGCGTCACGTACCGGGAGTCCGCGGCTGGGCAGCACGTAGTCGACGCGGAGGTTGCCGGGGCCGTCGAAGTCGGCCTCGGCGAAGTCCGCCGTGTCCAGCGCGGGGTCGGTCTCGTGCTCTTCGTTCGGCTCGCCCTGGCCGGCGGCCCACACCCCGCCGGTCGAGGTCGGCTCGGGATCGAAGACCCCGGGCGTGTCGAGCAGCTGGTTCGCCGCTCCCGGTATCCCGTCGCCGTCGTTGGGGTCGGCGTTGTAGTCGCCGACGACCACGAACCGCTCCCCCGGTGCCAGGCCACCGCGTTCGCCCTGGTCGTCGTACACGTACGTGGCCCGGCCCGGGTCGGGGTGTACGTAGTCGGCCCAGAAGCGGATCTCGTCGTGGTTGCGCCGGCCGTTGCGGTCCTCGGGTCCGTCGAACACGGGCGGGGTCGGGTGGGCCGCCAACAGGTGGACGGTGCCGCCGGGTGTGGCGACCGGGACGTCCCAGTGGCTCTTCGACGACAGGCGCAGGACGTCCAGCTCCTCGGCCGAGTACCAGTCGGCGGGCTCGGGCGTGTCCGGGTCGTCGGGCAGCAGGGCGCCCGGCATGTCCTTCCAGAGGAACTGCTGGAAGGTGCGCGCGGCGTCGGCCTCGATCGGGTGCTGCGACAGCACCAGCATCCCGAACTGGCCCGGGAACTCGCCAAAGCCCTGGGCGTCCCCCGCGTACACGAACGCGTCCGGGCGCGGGCTGACCTCGGTGATCACCTCGCCGTTGTTGTCGAGGTCGAACCCAGTCGGGATCCCGGTGTTGGACGGGGCCTGGAACACGTGCGGGTAGGTGATCGGGTCGGCGCCGTTCCACCCCACGGACAGGAAGGTGTCCTGGAACAGCTGGGCGGCCTCGCCGTCCGCGTCGAAGTCGAACTCGTTGATGAGCAGGATGTCGGGCCGGACCCGCTGGATGATCTCGGCGACCGCGCGGACCTGCCGGTCGCGGTCATCGTCGTGGGCGTCCGCGAGATCCTCGACGAGCTGTCCGTCCTCGGCCCGGTTCAGCGAGGCGTTGAAGGTCGCGATGCGGACCGGCTCGGTCCGGTCCGGGGGTGGATCCGACGGCCGCGCCGAGGCGGTCGTGACGGACCCGGCGAGGGCCACGACGATGAGGATGGCAACGGCTGAGCGGCGCGACACGGCGTTCCCGTTCGTTCGACGATGCCGTCGACGATACGTCGCCGGAGCATGCCGCGGACGTCGAACTTGCAACGGCGTCCCTGAACCGTCGCTGCCGCGTCCTACACGCTGGTGTCCCGGGAGGCCCACCGGGCCCAGCCACCGGCGACACCCACGACCACGGCGATGAGTCCCGGGACCACGCCCCAGAGCACATCGAGGCCGAGCGCGTGGTCGAGGGAGACGGTGCCGGGGCCGGCGATGGCGACGGTCGCCGCCACCACGATCAGGTAGCCGTTGAGCTCCCACCCCTTCTTCGCCGACCAGAAGCCGTTCTCCGCGTTGTTGACCAGGGCGGCCGTGGTCATCGTCCCGATCATGGCCGCCGCGGCGAACGGGGTGAGCAGGCCAAGGGCCAGGCCCAGGCCGCCGGTGATCTCGCTGGTGCCGGCCATGATGGCCGCCGCCTTCCCGTCGCCGAAGCCGAGCGACCGGAACCATCCGCCGGTGCCCTCCAGGCCACCGCCGCCGAACCAGCCGAACAGCTTCTGGAAGCCGTGCAGCGAGAACGGCACCCCGACCAGCACGCGGAGGACGAGCAGCCCCACGGTCGGAGCGCCCAGACCCAGTTCGGTGACGTCCACGGCATGTCCTTCCTCGGTTGGCATCAAGGGAAGGCCGGAGCGGCCATGGGATGCAAGGCGAGCCCCATCCAGCACCGACGCCGCCGGGGCGAGGCCGCCGTCGACACCGTCCAATAGGGTCGCCCATCCCCGGCCCGCCGACGAGGGAGCAGCCCGATGACCGCGTCCGACGCCGTGACGGACCTGCGGGACCGGCTGGGGCCCGTCGGCATCTGGACCGGGGTGCTCGACTTCCTCCCCGTCGCCGACGCCCGCGCCCACGCGGCCCGGCTCGAGGAGCTCGGAGCTGGCGGGCTGTGGTACGGCGAGGCGTACGGCCGCGAGGCCTTCCAGCAGGCCGCCCTCGCCCTCGGCGGTACCACCGACCTCGTCGTCGGCTCCTCGATCGCGAACATCTGGGCGCGCGACGCCATGGCTGCCCGGGCCGCCCAGGCGACGCTCGCGGCACTGCACCCGGGCCGGTTCGTGCTCGGCGCCGGCGTCAGCCACGCGCCACTGGTCGAACGCGTCCGCGGTCACGAGTACGCCGGCCCGCTCTCGCACATGCGGGCATGGCTGGAGGCGTTCGCGGAGGTGCAGCCGGTCATCGCCGATGCTCCGCCACCACATCCACGGATGATCGCCGCGCTCGGCCCGAGGATGCTGGAGCTCGCCGCCGAGCTGGCCGACGGCGCCCTGCCCTACCTCACCCTGCCCGAGCACACCGCGACGGCCCGCAAGATCCTCGGCCCCGAGAAGGTGCTGGTGGTCGAGGCCGGTGCAGTGATCTCCGGCGACGAGGACACCTGGCGGCAGCGTGCGCACCGGCACCTCGAGATCTACACCGGTCTGGGCAACTACCGCAACAGCTGGCTGCGGCAGGGCTTCACCGACGACGACTTCCCGCGCGGCGGCAGCGAACGCCTCAAGTCAGCACTCGTCACCCACGGCATGGACGCCACCCTGACGCGGATCCGCGAGCACCTCGACGCGGGCGCCGACCACGTTGCCGTCCAGGTGCTCGGCGACACCGTGGCCGACCCCGCCGTGGACGACGTGGCGATCCTGCTCGGCGAGATCACTGACGACCACGAGAGCAGGAGGACGCCATGAGCCGGTACGACGCCTTTCCGTCCCTGCGGGTCGAGGGCCCCACCGACGGGGTGCTCGAGATCGTGCTCGAGGGGCCCAACCTCAACGCGGTCGACGCCGACGGCCACCGCGACCTCGCCGAGATCTGGCGCGAGGTGGACCGCGACCCCGACGTGCGGGTCGCGCTGATCCGGGGCGAGGGCAAGGCGTTCTCCGCCGGCGGGGACTTCTCGCTGATCGAGGACATGGTCGACGACTGGGAGACACGCTCCCGGGTCATGCACGAGGCCCGCGACCTCGTCCACAACGTCATCGACTGCTCCAAGCCGATCGTGTCGGCCATCCACGGCCCGGCGGTGGGTGCCGGCCTGGTCGCGGCCACGCTGGCCGACGTCTCCGTCGCCGGCCGGTCCGCGAAGATCGTCGACGGGCACACCCGCCTCGGAGTCGCCGCCGGCGACCATGCGGCGATCTGCTGGCCGCTGCTGGTCGGCATGGCCAAGGCGAAGTACTACCTGCTGACCTGCCGGCCCATGTCCGGCGAGGAGGCCGAGCGGATCGGGCTCGTGTCGCTGGCGGTCGACGACGACCAGGTGCTGTCCACCGCACGCGAGATCGCCGCCGAGCTCGCCGACGGTTCGCCCACGGCGCTGCGCTGGACGAAGATGAGCCTCAACAACTGGTACCGCCAGGTCGCCGGGTCGATCTTCGACACGTCACTGGTGCTCGAGTTCTACGGCTTCGGCGGACCCGAGGTCCGCGAGGGCGTGGCCTCCCACCGCGAGAAGCGCCGCCCGGACTTCCGGCAGTTCCAGCACCCACGCCAGGACGACGAACGGCGGCCCTGAATGCAGTTCCACCTGAACGGGTTCCGGCCGGGCGATCCGGCGGTCGCCGAGGCGGATCCGGATGCGGTGGCGCGGTCGTCGGGTGGGCTGCCCGACGAGGTGGACGCGCTCATCGTGGGTTGCGGTCCGGCGGGGCTGACGCTGGCGGCGCAGCTGTCGGCGTTCCCGGACATCACCACGCGGATCATCGAGCAGAAGCCGGGGCCGCTGCAGCTTGGCCAGGCCGACGGGATCGCGTGCCGGACGATGGAGATGTTCGAGGCGTTCGGGTTCGCCGAGCGGGTGCTCAAGGAGGCCTACTGGGTCAACGAGACCACCTTCTGGCGGCCGGCCGACGACCGTCCCGACACGATCGTGCGTGGCAGTCGGATCCAGGACACCGAGGACGGCCTGTCGGAGTTCCCCCACGTCATCCTCAACCAGGCCCGGGTCCACGACTTCCTGCTGGACGTGATGCGCCGCTCCCCCTCCCGCCTGGAGCCGGACTATTCGTGCCGGCTGGTCGACCTGGCGGTCGACGAGTCGGCCGACCATCCCGTGGCCGTCACCATCGAACGGGACGATCCCGAGCACGCGGGCGAGCGGGTGACCGTGCGGGCCCGCCACGTCGTCGGGTGCGACGGGGCACGCAGCACCGTCCGCAGGCTGATGGGACGCACGCTGGAGGGGGACTCGGCCAACCAGGCCTGGGGCGTGATGGACGTGCTGGCGGTGACCGACTTCCCCGACATCCGGCTGAAGTCCGCGATCCACTCCGCCAACGAGGGCAACCTGCTGGTGATCCCGCGGGAGGGCGGTTACCTCGTGCGGCTGTACGTCGAGCTCGACGAGCTGGCCGAGGGCGAGCGGGTCGACCGCGACCGCATCACCGCCGACCAGCTGGTGGCCGCCGCCCGGCGGATCCTGCACCCCTACACGCTGCAGGTCCACGAGGTCGCCTGGTGGTCGGTCTACGAGATCGGCCAGCGGCTCTGTGAGCGGTTCGACGACGTGCCCGCCGACGAGGTCGACCGGCGGACCCCGCACGTGTTCATCGTCGGGGACGCCTGCCACACCCACAGCCCGAAGGCCGGGCAGGGCATGAACGTCTCCATGCGCGACGCGTTCAACCTCGGCTGGAAGCTGGCCGCGGTGCTGCGCGGCCAGGCCACCCCGGCGCTGCTGCACACCTACTCGAGCGAACGGCACGCCCTCGCCAAGCAGCTCATCGACTTCGACCGCGAGTTCGCCAGGATGTTCAGCGCCCGGCCCACCGCCGCGGCCGACGACACCGGCGGCGACGGGGTCGACCCGGAGGAGTTCCAGCGCTACTTCGTCAAGCAGGGGCGGTTCACCGCCGGGACCGAGACCCACTACGGCCCCTCGGTCATCACCACCGAACCGACCCACCAGCACCTCGCCACCGGCCTGCAGATCGGCCGCCGCTTCCACTCCGCACCCGTGATCCGCCTCGCCGACGCCAGGCCGATGCACCTCGGCCACACCGTCAAGGCCGACGGCCGCTGGCGCCTCTTCGCCTTCGCCGACGCCGACGACCCGACCGCACCGGAGTCGCGCATCTGGGCCCTGTGCGACTTCCTCGCCGACGACCCCGCCTCACCGATCCGACGGTTCACCCCGACCGACGCGGACGTCGACGCGGTGATCGACGTCCGGGCCGTGTTCCAGCAGGGCCACCGCGACCTCGCCCTCGAGCGGATGCACCCCTTCCTGCTGCCCCGCAAGGGACGCTATGGCCTGATCGACCACCAGAAGCTGTTCTGCCCCGACCCCGACCAGGACATCTACGCGATGCGCGGCATCGACCGCGACGGCTGCCTCGCCGTCGTCCGCCCCGACCAGCACGTCGCCACCATCCTGCCGCTCGACACCCACGATGAACTCACCGCCTTCTTCGACCGCTTCATGGTCGATCGGTAGGACCGCCCCGGCTCGACGGGAGGACCCATGGACGAGGCGCTGCGACGACGCTCCGCCGAGGAGGTCTTCGACGACCACCTCCGACTGGCGGCCGAACACCGCTTCGACGAGGACATCGAGCGCAACGTCTCGCCGGACTGCGTGATCCTGGAGCGGCGCGGGGTCTTCCACGGCCGCCGGGGTGCGCGCCAGCTGGCGCAGTGGCTGGAGGAGGAGCTGCCCGACGCCCCGTACACGTACACGACGCGGATGGTGGAGGGCAGCATCGCGTTCCTGGAGTGGACGGCCGAGGCCGAGCACACGCGCGTGCGCGACGGCGCCGATTCCTTCGTCATCGAGGACGGCTGGATCGTGGCCCAGACCATCCACTACACGGTCGAGGACGTCCACTGACCGCCAAGGAATACCTCGGGGCCGGCGCACCTTGACCGGATGAAGGACCGCGAGCAAGGGCTGGCCATGGCGCACGACGACGCATCCGCCGCTCGCCCCGCCGACGTCGACGTCGTCGTGATCGGTGCCGGGCAGGCCGGGCTGTCCACGGCATGGTTCCTGGCCCACCGTGGCTTCACCCCGCACGAGGACTTCGTCGTCCTGGATGCCGACCCCGGCCCCGGCGGGGCGTGGCAGCACCGCTGGTCGTCGCTGACCCTGGGCGGTGTGCACGGGATCCACCCGCTGCCGGGCCTCGACCTCGACCCCGACGTCGACGGCGGCGACGACGTGCCCGCCCGTGACGTCGTCGCCCACTACTTCGGCCGCTACGAGGACACCTTCGACCTCCCCGTCCTGCGGCCGGTACGCGTCGAGGCCGTCCGCGAGGTGGGCGACGGTCGGCTGCACGTGGAGACCGACGCCGGCACCTGGCGCACCCGCGGGCTGGTCAACGCCACCGGGACGTGGACACGACCCTTCTGGCCGTACCAGCCGGGCATGGAGACCTTCCGCGGTCGGCAGCTGCACACCGCCGACTACCGCTCCGCCGAGGACTTCCGCGGCCAGCACGTGGTGGTGGTCGGCGGCGGCCACTCGGCCATCTCCCACCTGCTCGAGCTCGACGACGTCGCCTCGACCACGTGGGTGACCCGGCGTCCGCCGGTCTGGCGCGACGGTCCCTTCGACGAGCAGGCCCGACGCGAGGCCGTCGGCCGGGTCGAACAGCGGGTCGCCGAGGGTCGCCGGCCCACCAGCGTGGTCGGCGCCACCGGCCTGGCCGTCACGCCGGCGATCGCCGCCGCCCGGGAACGTGGCGTGCTCGAGCGCCTGCCGATGTTCGACCGGATCACGCCCGACGGCGTGGCGTGGGACGACGGTGGGTTCGTCCGCGCCGACGCGATCCTGTGGGCGACCGGCTTCCGCCACGCGCTGGACCACCTCGCCCCGCTCGACCTGCGCGGCCCCCGGGGCGGCATCCGCATGGACGGCACCCAGGTCGCCGGCGACCCGCGCATCCACCTCCTCGGCTACGGGCCGTCAGCCAGCACGATCGGCGCGAACCGCGCCGCCCGCATCGCCGTCCGCGACCTCCGGCGCTGGCTCGAGGCGACCGACTCGCCCCTCCGGGCCACCGCGTGACCCCATCGGGGGCACGTCGCCCTCGGGCTCGTCTGCCCGCGCGGGCTGTGATACCCCTCCCCTGCGGGAGCGGGAGGGGATTCCGTGAACGAACTGCGGTTCACCGACAGCGTGCAGTGTGGGTTCGATGCGCTGGACCAGCATGGTCGCGTCAAACGCAGCGCCGTCGCGCGTTTCGTCATGGATGGATACGGGCGCGCCCCCGGATGGGGCGCCCGTGGCGAGCACATCGCAACGACGGGTCTGTCGCCCATCACCACCTACCTCGAGGTGACCCGCGAGCCGCACGAGCTCCACGTCGACCAGCGGCTGGAGATCCAGTTTGCGAACGAGTACGGATTCGTGCCGGGTCGCGACGATGCATCCCCGCGGTATGGCGGCAGGGACCGGATCGAGATCACCGACGAGCACGGCACGATCGTTGCACGCTGGCGGCAGCACTGGTTGTGGCACCGCGTGGAGACCGGCGAGCTGGTGCACACACCGGCCCCGGGCGTTCCGGTCGGGCAGGACCAGCCGTTGGACGGGCCTCCACCACGGCCGGGTCTCGACCAGCCAGTGGATCGGCGGCCCTTCCGTTGGACCACTCGCGAGACGGACGTGAACCAACACATCAATGTGCTCGGCTACCTCGAACGAGCCGAGAACGCCCTCGCGGACGCGGACGGTCTGGATCCGGACAGGGCAGCCGACGTGCGCCTCTGGTTCCGACGCCCGGCGTTCCTCGCTGACGCCATGGTCGCGAACACCGGTCGGCACCAGGACGTCCTGCTCGTCGAGTTGCGGCGTACCGATCCCGAGGAACTGTGCGCTGTCCTGGCGTTCGGGTGAGGGGCCGTTGACCCGGTTGGCGTTCACGGTATACTTGAAACGTCAACTACTTCTCCCGAGGCCACGATGGTCCCCGACGACGCCCCCACCACCCGCATGCCGACGCTGTTCATCAGCCACGGCGCCCCGCCCCTGGTCGACGACGCCCGCTGGGTGTCCGAGCTCCAGCAGCTGGCCGCCGAGCTCCCGCGCCCGGACGCCATCCTGATGGTGTCGGCCCACTGGGAGGCCGCACCCCTGATGCTGGGCGCCACCGAGACCGTCCCGCTCGTGTACGACTTCGGCGGCTTCCCGCAGCGCTATTACCAGGTGACCTACCCGGCCCCCGGTGCGCCGGACCTGGCCGACGCGGTGGCGAAGATGATGCCCGACACCGAGCAGGTCGTGCGCACGAACCGGGGGCTGGACCACGGCGCGTACGTGCCCCTGACCGTCATGTACCCGGACGCGGACGTGCCGGTGCTGCAGATGTCGCTGCCCACGCTCGAGCCCGACCGCCTGCTCGACGTGGGGCGCCGGCTGCAGCCGCTGCGCGACCAGAACGTGCTGGTGGTCGGCTCGGGGTTCACGACCCACGGCCTGCCGTTCCTCACCCGGGAGCACTGGCGCTCCCCCGACGCCCCACCGCCCGGCTGGTCGGTGGAGTTCGACCACTGGGCCCGCGAGGCCCTGGCGGCTGGCGACGTCGAGGCGTTGGCCGGCTTCCGCGACCGGGCCCCCGGCATGCCCTACGCCCACCCCACCATCGAGCACTTCGCGCCGATGTTCGTGGCGCTGGGTGCCGCCGGTGACCCCGAGGCCCCGCCGGCGCAGACGATCGACGGCTTCTGGATGGGCCTGGCCAAGCGATCGTTCGTCGCCAACTGATCTCGCCCGAGCGGCGGGCTATCCCGCTCGAGCCCGCCGTGGTGCCTCGACCTTCCCGTCGTCCGAATCGCGTCGGACCGCGAGGAAGTCGGTGACGCCGAACAGGCGGTGCATGCGCTGCTCGGCGACGGCGAAGTGGGGATTGGCGGCCTCGGCCGTGACCAGGCGCGGGTCGGTCACCGCCACCGTCTCGCCCTCGTGCTCGATGCTGGCGCCGCCCGCCGCGAGCACGTTGCGGACCCAGTCGGCGTCCGGGCCGTAGGGCAGGGCGAAGAGGAAGCCGTCGTCAGCCGGGACGGCGACGGCGGGCGTCCGGTACGGGCTGCCGCTGCGCCGACCCACGTGGTGGACCACGGAGGCGTACGCGCCCGGCTGGCCGGCCGATCCCTGCAGCTGCCGCTTGTTGGTGACGTCACGGTTGAACCGACGGACGACCCGCAGCAGCGGCTGGTACCGCGTCCGGAATCCCATCGTGAAACCGGCGAACAGGACCGCGAGCAGCGCGGCCAGGCTGCCCACGACGACGGCGATGCCCTGCATCATGACGGGCCTCCTCCACCCGTGCGCGGCTCGACCGACCCGAGGCGCCTGCCCCGGACCAGCAGCCACGCCGCCAGCAGCACCTCACCGAGGAAGGTGTACGCCGCGATCGTCGGGGCCGTGTCACCCACCAGGACGGCGGCCACGCTGTCGAACAGGTACCCGCCGGCGGCGACCGCCAGCAGGACACCGAGCCACCGCGGCACGTACCCGGAGCGCCACACCAGGGCCCCGACGAGGACCAGGTGGACGCCGAACAGGCCCAGCCCGGCGCTCCAGAGGTCGCCGAACGCCTCGATCTCGGCCAGGGCGAGGGCCTCGACCTCCCGTGCTCCGAACCCGTCCATCCCGGGGCCGGTCAGCAGGTCGACCGCGCTGACGAGTCGCCCGATCGCGACGAGGAACACCCCGGCATAGACGTACCGGAATGCCGCCGCGAGCATCGACAGGCCGGCGTCGACGGGTGCGAACACGTGGTACAGCGCCCAGGCGACGACGACGTCGAGGGCCACCACGGCGGCCAGGCTGGCGATGCCGGCCCGGAACAGCCCGGTGGAGGCCAGGATGTCGTCCGCGGTGCGGCCGGCGTCGCCAGCGGTGACCAGGCCCTCCACGGCCATCAGGTTGCCGACCAGCGCGAACCCGATCA
>CAZDIF010000018.1:15117-16887 GCA_964505365.1 uncultured Actinomycetota bacterium | reverse complement strand
GTAGGGGCAGCTCAGCGTGCAGTACGAGCACCCGATGCACTGGTCGTCGAGGTGGCGGACGATGCCGTCGTCGTCCTTGACGTAGGCGTCGACCGGGCAGCCCTCGAGGCAACCCGGGTCGGCGCAGTGGTGGCAGCCGGTGGTCACCGGCTGCAGCAGGGCGTTGTCGCCGGTGCCGACGAGCAGGCCGACGTCGCGCCACGACTCGCCCTCGTCCAGCCCGTTGAGCGAGTGGCACGCGGCCACGCAGGCCTTGCACCCCGAGCAGGCGTCGAGGTCCACCTCGAATGCGTACTGCTGCCCGGGCCCCGGGGCCGCGGTCGGCAGCAGGTCCCGGTACCAGCGGGCCTGGGCCGGTTCGTCGCCGGTGTGCTCGTCGTGGGCACGGGAGAACCGTTCCACCGCCGTGAGGGAGGACTGCTCGGCGAGGAAGTCGTCGATGAGGGTCGTCAACTGCATGGCGCCACCATGGGGGATCGGTGTTTCGCCGATCCCGCGGTCGTGTTGCGAGCGCGTTTCGACCCCGTCGTGGTCGGTGGCGTGCGACGGGCGCGAAACGTGCCGTTCACGCGGGCCGGTGCCTGCCGGACACACGGGTCCGCCATCGTGGGGCCACCTCGAGCGACGACCGTCGACGACCAAGGAGTCCCTCGTGAACGGCCCGGCACCCGGCGCCCTCCGCCGCATCGTCGTCGTGGGGGGTGGCATGGTCGGCAACCGCATGGTGACCGAGCTCGTCCGCCGTGACGTCGTCGGCACCGACACCGAGGTCGTGCTCGTGGGGGAGGAGGTGCACCACCCGTACGACCGCGTCCACCTGTCCAGCTACGCGGAGGGGGCCGCCCCGGACGACCTCGACCTCGTCGAGGCGGAGGTCGCCGACCACCCGGCCGTCGCGTACCGGCTGGGCGCCCGCGTCGCCGAGCTCGACACGGGCGCGCGCACGTTCACCTGTGAGGACGGCACGGCGATGGCCTACGACGAGCTGGTGCTGGCCACCGGCTCGTACCCGTTCGTGCCCCCGATCGAGGGCAACGACCGGCCCGGCTGCTTCGTCTACCGCACGCTGGACGACATCGACGCGATCCGGACGGCAGCCGCCGGGGCCCGCCGCGGCGTCGTGATCGGCGGTGGCCTGCTGGGTCTGGAGGCCGCCAACGCCCTGCGGGCGTTCGGCCTGGACGTGACCGTGGTGGAGTTCGCCCCGCGGCTGATGCCGGTGCAGCTCGACGACGGCGGCGCCGCGGCCCTGCGAAAGCGCATCGAGGAGCTCGGCATCGAGGTCCGGGTCGACCACCAGACGACCTCGATCGACGGGGCCGGGACCGACGGGCCGGTCACGGGCCTGACGTTCGCGGACGGCGAGTCCATCGACGCCGACCTCGTGGTGTTCTCCGCCGGGATCCGCCCGCGCGACGAGCTCGCGCGCGCCGCCGGCCTCGAGGTCGGCGAGCGCGGCGGCATCGTCGTCGACGACACGTGCCGGACCTCGGTCCCGCACGTCTGGGCGGTCGGGGAGTGCGCCCTGGCCCACGAGAGGATCTGGGGGCTGGTCGCCCCCGGCTACGACATGGCCGGCGTCGTGGCGGACCGGCTCGCCGGCGGCACCGCGACCTTCGACGGCGCCGACCTGTCGACGAAGCTCAAGCTGCTGGGCGTCGACGTCGCGTCGCTGGGCGACGCCCACGCGGCGACCGAGGGGGCGGTCGAGGTGGTGCTCGACGACCCGACGACCGCGACGTACCAGAAGCTCGTCCTGACCCCCGACGG
>CAZDIF010000018.1:0-15017 GCA_964505365.1 uncultured Actinomycetota bacterium | reverse complement strand
TGCTCGACGACCCGACGACCGCGACGTACCAGAAGCTCGTCCTGACCCCCGACGGGTTGCGGGTGCTCGGCGCCGTGCTCGTCGGCGACGTGTCCGCATACGGCCGCCTGCTCGGCATGGTCCGGCGCGGCGCCGAGCTCACGGACTCGCCGCGGGCCCTGCTGGCGCCCCCGGCCACCGGTGGCGGCGCCGACGGTCCGGACGAACACGACCTCGTCTGCACCTGCAACACCGTGTCGTACGGCGACCTCAGGGCCGCCATCCGCGAGGGCGGCTGCGCGACCGTGGGCGACCTGTCCGCCGCCACCGACGCCGGGACCGGCTGCGGCAGCTGCCTCGTCACCTGCGGGTCGGTGCTGAAGCAGGAACTGGCCGCGTCCGGCGTGGAGCTCGACACGGCCCTGTGCGAGCACTTCGCCTACTCGCGCCAGGAGCTGTTCGACCTCGTCCGCGTCCACGACGTCACCTCGTTTCCCGAGCTGCTCGAGCAGTACGGCACGGGCCCCGGGTGCGAGGTGTGCAAGCCCACCGTCGCCTCCATCCTCGCCACGCACTTCAACGAGTACGTGCTCGGCGACGACCGCGGGCCGCTGCAGGACTCCAACGACCGCTTCCTCGCAAACATCCAGAAGGACGGCACCTACTCGGTGATCCCCCGGATCCCGGGTGGCGAGATCACGCCCGAGAAGCTGCTGGTCATCGCCGAGGTCGCCCGCGACTTCGACCTCTACACGAAGATCACCGGCGGCCAGCGGATCGACCTGCTCGGCGCTCGGCTCGACCAGCTGCCGGCCATCTGGCAGCGGCTGGTGGACGCCGGGTTCGAGTCCGGCCACGCCTACGGCAAGGCGGTGCGGACGGTGAAGTCCTGCGTCGGCACGACCTGGTGCCGGTACGGCGTGCAGGACTCCACGGCGCTGGCGGTCATGCTGGAGGAGCGCTACCGCGGCCTGCGTTCCCCCCACAAGCTGAAGTTCGCCGTGTCGGGGTGCTCCCGGGAGTGCGCCGAGGCGCAGTCCAAGGACGTCGGCGTCATCGCCACCGAGGAGGGCTGGAACCTCTACGTCGGCGGCAATGGCGGCATGCGGCCACGGCACGGGAAGCTGCTGGCCACCGACCTCGACACCGAGGCGCTGGTCCGGCTGATCGACCGGTTCGTCGTCTACTACGTGCGGACCGCGGACAAGCTGCAGCGCACGGCCAACTGGCTGGAGGAGCTCGACGGGGGCATCGACCACGTCCGCGACGTCGTCGTCGAGGACTCGCTGGGCCTGGCGGAGGAGCTCGAGGCCGCCATGGAGCGGCACGTCGGCACGTACGAGGACGAGTGGGCCCGGACGCTGGCTGACCCGGAGCGTGTCGCCGAGTTCCGCCACTTCGTCAACGACGACACGCCCGACCCCGACCTGTCCTATGTCCGTGAACGTGGGCAGCGGCAGCCGCTGCCCCTGGTGGAGGTGACATGATGGGATACCAGCAGCTCCTCGACGCATCGCGGTCCCGCCCGGGCCCCGACGACTGGGTGTCGGTGTGCGCGGGCGACCGCGTGCCGCCGGGCAGTGGCGTCGCCGCCAACGTCCACGGCCACCAGGTGGCGGTCGTTCGCACCGACGACGGCCGCGTGTTCGCCCTCGACAACCGTGACCCGTTCACCGGCGCGAACGTGCTGTCCCGCGGGATCGTCGGCGCCCACGGTGACACCCCGACCGTCGCCTCCCCGCTGCGCAAGCAGCGCTTCGACCTGCGGACGGGCACGTGCCTCGACGACCCCGAGGTCGCCGTCGGCGTCCACGCGGTCCGGGAGGTCGACGGCGTCGTCGAGGTCCAGCTCCGCCACGAGGAGGTGGCTGCATGAGCTCGCGTGCTGCCGCCCTCCGCAACGTCCGCAACCTCGTGTCCTTCCAGGGGCGCTACCGCGTGCTGCACCTGACGTGGTTCGCGTTCTTCCTCACCTTCGTGGTGTGGTTCAACTTCGCGCCGCTCACGGGTGCGGTCGGCGAGTCGCTGGGCCTGACCGACCAGGAGTTGAAGATCATCGGCCTCTGCAACGTGGCGCTGACCGTGCCCGCCCGGGTGTTCATCGGCATGGCGCTCGACCGCTGGGGTCCGCGCCGCGTCTACGGCGCGATCCTGCTGTACGCCGCCGTTCCCACGCTCGTGTTCGCCACCGCGCAGACCTTCGAGGTGCTGGTCGCCTCCCGGCTGGCCATGTCCATCGTCGGCGCCGGGTTCGTGGTCGGCATCCGCATGGTGTCCGAGTGGTTCCCGTCCGACGAGATCGGGACCGCCGAGGGCGTGTATGGGGGCTGGGGCAACTTCGGGTCGGCAGCCGCCGCCCTCACGCTGCCGACGGTCGCCGGCCTGGCCGGTGGGTGGCGGTTCGCGATCGCCGCCACGGGCGTGGTCGCCGCCGCCTACGGCCTCTACTACCTGCGCGCGGTCACCGACACGCCCGAGGGGCAGGCCTTCGCCCGGCCGCGCCGGCAGGGTGCGCTGGAGGTGACCTCCCGCGGCTCCGTGTTCGGGCTCATCGTGCTGAACGTCCCGCTGGTGGCCGTGCTCGGCCTCGTGGCCTGGCGCCTGTCGCTGGTCGACTTCCTGTCGCCCACGGCACTCGTGGCCGTGCTGGCGGTCCTCGCCGTCATGCTGCTCGCGCAGACCCGGACGATCTGGCGGGTCAACGCCCTGGCCCGGGCGGACGAGTACCCGGCCGAGGACCGCTACCCGCTGCGGTCGGTGGCGGTGCTGTGCCTCGCCTACTTCGTGACGTTCGGCTCGGAGCTGGCCGTGGTCACGATGCTCCCGACGTTCTTCGGTGAGACGTTCTCCCTGTCCGCCGTCGTGGCCGGTGCGGTCGCGTCGGGGTTCGCGTTCATGAACCTGGCGGCACGACCCGTCGGTGGCATCGCGTCGGACGTGCTGGGATCGCGGCGGCGCACCCTGACGGCGCTGCTGGTGCTGCTGGCCGTGGGGTACGGCGCCATGGCCCTGATCGGGTCCGCGTGGCCGGTCGCGCTGGCGATGGTCGCGGCGATGTGCTGCTCGTTCTTCGTCCAGGCGGGCGAGGGCGCGACCTACGCGATCGTGCCGTTGGTCAAGCGGCGGGTGTCCGGCCAGATCTCCGGGATGGTCGGCGCCTACGGCAATGTCGGAGCGTTGTGTTTCCTGACGCTGCTGCTCGTGGCCAGCCCGACGGTGTTCTTCCTGTCGATCGGCGCGGCCGCCGTGCTCGTGGCGCTGATCTCGCTGACGATGGAGGAGCCCTCCGGGGCCGATCACGACGCCGGCTCCGTCGTCGCCCGGGAGGCCCGTCGCGTCCGCGCCGAGCAGCCCGAGCCCGAGGTCGTCGGGGTCTAGCCCTGGTCCTCGAGGTCGGCGAGCACGGCGGCGTAGCCCTCGCGGAACGTCGGGTACCGGAAGCGGTAGCCGGAGGCGACGATCCGGGCACTGCTCGCCCGCTTGTTGCCCCGGGTACCGCCCGGCCCCGTCGACGGCGGGGGAGCCCCGAGCCGGTCCGCGAGCCAGGTCAGCACCTCGCACCGCTCGGCCGGCTCCGTGTCCACCCCGAGGTAGACCTCGTCGGGGTCCTCGAGCTGCAGGACGTGGCGGAGGATCCCGGCGGCGTCGTCGCGGTGGATGCGGTTGGTGTAGGTCGGATCGGGTGGGCAGGTGGCCTCGCCGCGGCGGACCTGGTCGAGCAGGCGGGTGCGACCGGGCCCGTAGATGCCTCCCAGCCGGACGACGACGGGGTGGGGCACCTCGGACTCCCGCACGATGCGCTCCCCACCCAGGACTGCGCGGCCAGCGAACCCTGAAGGCTCGGTCGAGGCCGCTTCGTCCACCCATTCGCCCGAATTCTGCCCGTAGACGGCGGTCGAGGACGTGAAGATCCATCGGTCGAGGGTTGGACTCTCAATCTGAAGGTGAGATTGAAGGTTTCGCAGTGCGCGCACATAGGCGTCCTCATAGGCGCTGGGCGAACGCCCGTCGGCAGAGATCGCCGTCACGCACCAGTCCAACTCACCCGGGATCGTCGCCATCCCATCGCCGGTGACCAGGTCGGCAGCCACGGGGGTCACGCCGTCCGGCAGCCCTTCCGGGCTGCGGCGCAGGCCGAACACGTCATGTCCCTCGGAGGCCAGCCGCACGGCCAGCGCCGAGCCGACGAAGCCGCAGCCGGCGATCAGCACGCGCATGGCAACCTCGTGTGTCTGCGCAGGTCAGCGCCCGGTCGCGGTCCGCCAGAGCTGCTCGTTGAAGGGCGCCCAGGCCTCGACGGCCCAGTCGCCGAAGTCGCGACCGGCCAGGCAGGCGGCGGCGATCCCGGCGTCGCGGTCCACCCACAGGAACGACCCGGACTGGCCGAAGTGGCCGAACGTCGTGGCCGGCTGGGACGGCCCGGTCCAGTGCGGGTGCTTGCCGTCGCGGATCTCCACCCCCAGGCCCCAGGCGTTGTCGTCCTGGCGCCCGTACCCGGGCAGGACCCCGGGCAGGCCGGGGAACTGGACCTCGGCGACGTCGGTGGCAAGGGGATCGTCGAGCAGGGACGGCGACAGGAGTTCCCGGCCGAGGATCAGCAGGTCCGCCAGCGTGCCGTGGGCGGCATGCGCCGGGGACCCGTCCAGCCGGGTGTCCTTCATCCCGAGGGGCTGGAGGACCTCCGCGGCGAGGTGGTCGGTGAACGGCTCGCCGACGCGCTCCGCGACGAGGTCGGCCAGCAGCTCGAACCCGTGGTTGGAGTAGATGCGCTTGCGCTCGGGCCGGGTGGCCGGTCCGCCCTCGTCGGGTGGCAGCCCGGACGCGTGGGCCAGCAGGTGCCGGACCGTCGCCCCGTCCGGGCCCGCGGGCTCGTCGAGGTGGAGGTGGCCGTCCTGCACGGCGACCAGCGTGGCCCAGGCCGTCAGGACCTTCGTGACCGACGCCCAGTGCTGCACGTCGTCGTGGGGCCCGCGGGTGCCACGGGTCTCGTCGGCGTCGGTGATGCCGACGGCCACCTCCTCGACCGGCCACTGCTCGGCGAGCTCGAGGACGTCACGCATCGGTCACCTTCGTCCGGGGACGTGGGCGACCGTAGCCGCGTCAGGTCAGTCGGGCGGGTGCCGGAAGGACGGCGTCCAGGGCGGCGGCGGCGAGCTCGATCGCCTGGTCGATGTCCGCGGCCGCACGCGCGACGCCGGCGATCCATCGACCGCCGGGCTCCTCGACCACCACACCGTGCCGCTCCAGCCATCCCTGCAGGACGGCGTCGTCGGCGCCCGTGAGCGCCACGAGGACCCGGTCCCGGCCCCAGCGGGCCTGGACATCGCCGACCCGGGCCGGGCGCACGCCAGCGGCCAGTGCCTCGAGGTCGCCGTCCGTGGCCGTGACCATCGCGAGCCCGAAGGGTCGCACGTACCCGGCGAGCAGCCGCCGTGCCGTCGACGGTGGCATGAGGCCGTGCTCGTCGCGCTCCTCGCTGGGTGGTGCCAGCAGCAGGGCGTGGTCGATGCTGACCGCGGCCTTGCGCAGGAGCACGTCGACCACCCGCGCCTCGTCCTCGTCGGGCGGGCGGTCTCGCCACCACGTGACGGTGCCGAGCGATCCCCGGGCGGTGGCGAGGTCGCGGCGGATGGCCGCGAGGTCGGCGGTCGACGGGCCGGCGGCGGGGGAGGACCAGGACTGCTCGTGGCCGGCGACCGCGACGAGGGTGCGGTCGGCGCGCAGGTAGCTTCCGATCGCCTCGGCCGCGGCGAACAGCAGTGCGGGCAGGTCGAGGGTGCTCGTCAGCGCCGAGGTCGCCTCGTACAGGGTCTGCAGGTCGCGGTTCTGCCGGTGCAGCTGCAGGGCCATCCGGGCGAAGCCCTCGGCGTCGTGCACATGGCGGCTGACGTCGTGGAGGGTGATCTCCACGCCACCGGTCCCGGGGGTCAGCGCGGCCTCCAGCGTCCGCCCGTCGCGGGTGAACAGCATGATCGGTCCGTCGTCGGCGTCCGGCCCCTCGCGGAGGGCGCTCGTGAGCGTCTCCAGCGACAGCGGCTCCAGCGCCTGGTGCAGCGGGCGGTCGCCGAGCGGCAGTGACCCGGCGGCCTCCTCCCGTCCGCGGACAACGGACAGCACGGCATCGGTCATGATGGACTCCCCTCGTGAGCGCGCGCGTCTCCCCTCCCATCGGCCGTCCGGACACCCATCTTGACCCTGAAGTGGCATGCGCGACCTGCCTAGGCTGACCAGTGACCACGACGCCGCGCAGCAGGGAGCACGATGGCCGAGAACCCGCACCAGAACGTCAGCTTCGACAGCAACGGCGGCCGCGCCCACGGCTACCTGAAGACCCCCGAGGCCGGTTCCGGGCCCGGGCTGATCGTCATCCAGGAGTGGTGGGGGCTCACCGACCACATCAAGGACGTCACGGACCGGTTCGCCGCCGAGGGGTTCGTGGCACTGGCGCCGGACCTGTTCGGTGGCACGACCACCCACGACGCGGACGAGGCCGGGCGCCTCATGGAGGAACTACCGGTCGAGGACGCGGCACGCGATCTGAAGGGGGCCGTCGACTTCCTCCTCGACCATGACGCCGTGACCAGCGAGACCGTCGGTGCCGTCGGCTTCTGCATGGGCGGTGGCTTCGTGATCGCGCTCGCCGCACAGGAGGGCGGCCGCATCGGCGCCGCCGTGCCCTACTACGGCGTCGGCGCCTACGAGGACGCGGACCTGTCGAAGGTCACCGCGCCGGTGCTGGGGCACTTCGGCTCCGAGGATCCGATGGCCACGCCGGACGCCGTGCGGGAGCTCGAACGCCGGCTCGAGGCGTCCTCGGCGCCGTCGGTCGACCTGCGGATCCACGAGGGGGCCGGCCACGCGTTCTTCAACGACGAGGACCACCTCGGCACCTACGACCCGGACCTCGCGGCATCCACCTGGCGCGAGACGGTGGCCTTCCTCAAGCAGCACCTGGAGGCGTGATGGCCACGGTCCGACGGCTCGCAGACAGCTGCCTGCTGCTGACGACCGACGCCGGCACTGACCTCGTCGACCCGGGGTTCTACCCGTGGCAGTCCGACGAGGTCGACCTCGACGCGGTCGGCGACGTGCAGCGCGTGCTCGTCACGCACGAGCACGCCGACCACGTCCATCCCGACTTCGTCCGGTGGCTGGTCGACCGTGGCGACGACGTCACGGTCCACGCCAACCAGGCGGTGGTCGACCTGCTGGCCCGCGAGGGCATCGAGGCCACCACCGACGTGCCAGCCGACGCCGGCGTCGAGGACGTGGTCCACGAGACGCTGCCCAACGGCACGGCGCCGCCGAACCGCAGCTGGACGGTCGGGGGCGTGTTCACCCATCCCGGCGACAGCCACCAGCCCACCGCCACCGCGCCCGTGATGGCCCTGCCCCTGGTGGCGCCGTGGGGCTCGGCCACCGACGCGGTGGCGTTCGCCCGCCGCATCCAACCGCGACAGGTCGTGCCCATCCACGACTTCTACCTCACGGCGTCGGGCCGACAGTTCCTCTGGAAGATCGTCGGCGACGCGCTGGCCGAGCACGACGTCGAGCTGGTGCCGCTCGACTGGGGCCAGTCGATGACCATCTGACGGGTCGGCTACGGGGTGCCGCCATCCGGCTCGTCGAGCAGCTCGAGCGCGTCGTCGCGGTCCTGCGGTGCCACGAGCAGTCCGTAGCCCTTGGCGGCGAGGTTGATGCCCGCCGAGCCGCCGGCGTCGTCGCCGGCGACGGTCGCGTCGATCCCGTGGGCCTGGAGCATGGAGGCCGCGACCTCTGCCTCGATGCGGGTGGTGAAGGACCCGATCGGGTCCATCGGCGGTCCATTCCGGCCGGGTGCGTGGGCGCGACGGCAGCGTACTGGCCACGCTGGGGAAGGCAGCCTGCGGTCATGGAGACCGCTCGACGACCCTCCCCGTGAGGATGCTCGGGAGCCGGCGCCACCCGGGGCCCCGCACCCGACGTGGGGGTGGTCGGTGCAGGCCCTGGCGGCGACGCATGACCTCGCCGACGATGACGAAGCTGACGATGACCAGCAACGACCAGCTGCTCAGCTTGCCGAGGGACACCGCCTCCCAGCGTGCCGCCTGCTCGGGGTAGATCCACGCGCCGAGGAACGTCGAGATGTTCTCGGCCAACCACACGAACAGGGCGATCAGGCCGAAGGCGACGGGCAGCGGCATCCAGCGCTCGGTGGCGCGTGGCCGGAAGTGGACGCGGGTCCGTCCGAACACGATGACCACGGCGCCGATGAGGACCCAGCGCAGGTCCGGCCACCAGTGGTGGGTGAAGAAGTTGAGGTAGACCGCCGCGGCGAGGGTCCAACAGATCCATGGTCGCGGATAGCCCTCGAACCGCAACCGGAGCAGTCGCCACGCGGCGATCATGTAGCTGGCCACCGCCGCGTACATGAAGCCGCTGTAGAGCGGCACGGTCCCGAGCTTGGCCACGGCGGCCTCGGGGTAGGTCCACGATCCGATCGCGGGATGGGTCTTGAACAGCTCCAGCACGAGCCCCAGCGCGTGGAAGCGAGCGGCGACCCGGACGTCGGCCATGGTCTCGAACCCGGTCGCGACCAGCCCGACCTGCAGCGCGATCGCCAGGAGCAGCACCGCGTCGTAGCGAGCGACAGCCGAGACCTCGACGACCCGCGTGAACGCGAGGATCGCAAAGAACCCGAGCGGCATCGCGCACGCGACGGCCTGCTTGCAGCCGAACCAGGCGAGGTCCTCCGCGGCCACCCACAACCGGTCCGACAGGTCGGTGCGTCGGGCGACGCGAACGCTGGACACGGCTTCTCCCTCGTCGGCCCGGCGCGACGGGGCCACGCCGGGACGGTGCGGGCACGCTAGCCCGCCGGCACCGCATCGCAGGCGTGCCGGAGGTACTGCTGGCACTCCGCCTCCGTCAGATCGCGTGTCACCTGCTCGCGGGCCAGCTCGACGAGCTCCGTGGGGTCGAGGAGGTAGCCGCGGACGACACCCTCGCCGGACGCCACCCGCAGCTCGGCCCCGCCGTTGACGAACGCCGCGCTCGTGGCGGGGTAGATGGCGCCCTCGAGCCGTCGGACGATCCGGCCGGTGGCGAGTTCCCACAGGTGGGTGACCGAGCCCGGACCGGCGCCGGCCAGGTGTCGACCGTCGGGTGAGAAGACGAGGTCGACGGGACCGGGCACGGGGTCCAGGGACCGAACGACGTCCCCGGAGTCGGCGTCCAGCAAGAGCACGGTCCCGGAACGGTCGGCCGCCGCGACGCTCGCCCCGTCCGGCGCGTAGGCGACGGCAAAGACCTCGTGGTCGAACTCGTGCAGGATCCGTCCGTCGCCCGAGGCCGGGTTCCAGGCCCGCACCGTGCCGTCGAAGCCGGCGGAGGCCAGCTCCGAGCTGCCGGGGCGGAAGGCCACCTGGTCGACCCGCGACACCGACGCCCCGGGGATCGACAGGGCGATGTCCAGGCCCTGGTCGGGTGGCGGATCGACCGCTGCGGTCCGGATCCGTGGGCTCCGGTCCCCGTGACCACGCAACGTCTGCACCGTGTCGCCCGTGGCCACGTCCCAGATGACGATCGACCCGTCGACCCCGCCGCCGGCGAGCCGGGTCCCGTCACGGCTGAACGCGAGGGTCGCGGTCCATCTCGCCGACCCGGGGACCGACGTGGTGGCGCCCGTCTCGACGTCCACGATCTCGACGTCGCCGTCCGGACCGGCGAACGCGACCAACGAGCCGTCCGGCGCGATCGCCGGATGGCGTGCGCCCCATCCAGCCAAGGTCGGCCGGCTCAGCAGCGCCCGACCGGTTGCGGCGTCGATGACGTCCATCGTCGGGTCCGCTCCCTCGACGCCGAACCGCAGCCCGTGCGCGGCGACGACGTACCGGCTGCCGTCCGGGGTGGCCACGATCTCGGGGTAGAGCACCCGGGTGGGCCGAACCGGCAGCTCGGAGCCGACCAGGTCCCGCCAGATCTTCACGCGTCCGCCGACGCCGATGGTGGCGATCGTCAGGGACGGGTCGGCCGGGTCGAAGGCGGCGTCACGAACCGGCACGCCGCCGGTGGGCAGCACGATGGCCGCCTCCCCCCCGACCCAGGTCCCGAACACGCGCGTGAACCCGTCGCGTCCGGCCCCGACCACGAAGGTGCCGGTCGAGTCGAAGGCGATCGCCTCGTGGTGGTGCTGGCCGTTGCCGAACGAGTTGAGGCGCTCGCCCGTCCCGGCGTCGAACAGGAGGTTCTCCCCCTGGTGGGTCGCGACCGCGACGACGTCCTCGGCCGGATGCCATGCGGCCTGCACGATCGGCAGGATGACGGTGTCCATGCGTGCCGACACCGTCACGGTGCCGCTGCCGAGGTCCCACACGAGCGCGCTGTAGCCGGTGGTCGGATCGGGCTCGGAGGAACTCGACACGAGCCGGGTGCCGCTCGGGTCGAAGTCGACGCTGCCGACCTGGCCGGCGTGTCCCCGCAGCTCGACGTGCTCGGACCCGCGCCAGACGTCGATGACCCCGTCGTCGCGGCCGATCGCGATCGCCGACCCGTCCCGCGCGTACGCCGCCGTGGTCACCTCGACGCCGTCGGGATGCGCGGCCCACTCGGTCTCCAGCTCCTGCGATCGCCAGTCCCACTGCCGGACCGCGTCCGCGTGAACGGTGAGGACCCGTTGCCCGTCCGGATGCACGTCCACCCCGACGGCTGGTGGGTCCATCGGCGGGAGACGACCGATCTCCTCGCCGGTGAGCGGATCCAGCACCATCGCGCCGCCGTCGTCGGCGAGCACCACGAGCCAGGTGCCGTCACGGGAGTAGGTCAGCACCCGCCCGCGGGCATCACCGCGTGCGCCGGGGATGTCGAGGTCCGGCTTCGGGGTGATCACGGCGCGGTGAAGGGCGTCGACGACCTCCGGCAGGACCTCCTCGCCGGCGGCCAGGTTGCGGTCGGCCGCCTCGAGCGCGAGCAGCAGGCTGAGCTCGGGGTCCGACTGCAGGTTGGCGGCCGAGACCGCCGCCAGCTCCCGCGCGATGTTCTGGCGCTCCTGTGTCGCGGCGAGGTCGTTGGCGCGCTGACGTTCGATCCATGCGAACGCCGCGACGACCGCGACGAGGGTCGCCACCAGCGTCGCGACGAGTCCCAGCTCGAGACGTCGCCTGGCACGCTGCCTGAGCAGCGTCTCCTGGCGGGCGCGGTCGGCCTCGTGCTGCCGTGCGGCCTCGTCGGCCCGCCGGCTCTCGGTGACGAAGCGGTGCTCGAGCGCGTTCAGGCGGACCCGGCCGGCCGACGTGACGTCGAGCGCCTCGGACAGCGGCCCGCCGGTGAGGAGGAAGGACGGGTCCTCGTCGGAGGCCGTCCACGCCTCGGCGGCCGCGGCCAGGCGGCGATGGGCGAGCAGGTCCGCCCGGGTCTCGTCGACCCAGACCCGGTAGCGGGTCCACCGACGGATGACGGTCTCGTGGGCGACCTCGATCGTGGGCGTGCGGGTGACCGGATCCCGGTCGTAGGTGAGCAGCCGGGCCGCCGAGAACGCGTCGAGCGCGGCGTCGACTGCAGCGCGTCGCCCGAGACCATGCAGTTCGGTGAGCGGGAGCCGGCGTCGCGTCTCCTCCCCGTGGTCGCCCACGTGGACCAGGCGGAGGAACAGCTGCCGGGCCGCGCGCTGGGCATCGGGGTCCAGGGCGGTGAAGGTCGCCTCGGCCCGCCGCTCGAGCACGCCCTGCACGCCGCCGAGGGCCCGGTAGGCCTGCACGGTGAGCCGGTCGTCGGTCCGCTGCTCGAACAGCTCCGACAGCACGTACTGGAGCAGCGGGAGGGACGCGGGTGCGGCGACGACGTCCCGGACCACCTCGGCGACGAGGCCCGGCTCGACCTGCATCCCGACCCGGGCGGCCGGTCGGCGGATCGCCTCCTCGACCTGCTCGGGCCGCATCGGCGGCAACAGCAGCGAGCCGGCCGACACCAGCTCGCCGAACCGGGGGTGCGCCAGGGCGCGGTCCGAGAAGTCGGCCCGCAGCGTGAGGACGACCCGGACGTGGCGGGAGGGGTCCGTGGCGAGGTCGATGAGGTTGTCGAGGAAGCGCTCGCGGGTCGCCCCGTCGACCTGCGACGAGAACACCTCCTCGAACTGGTCGACGATCAGCAGCGCACGGCTGGCGGGACCGTCCAGTGCTGCAGCGAACGCGTGCCGCAGCTCCCGGCCATCGTGGTCCGATGGGGTCACCGGATGCGCGACCGCGGTGGCGCGCAGGCCGAGGTGGAACTCCTCGAAGGGATCGGTGCCCGGCACCATCTCGACGATCGCCCACTCCTCGGAGCCGGGGAGCGCGCCGTCCCGCAGCTCGGGGAGGAGGCCGGCCTTGATCACCGAGGACTTGCCGCTCCCCGACGCCCCGACGACGGCCACCAGCCCGTGGTCGCCGACGAGCCCGACCAGCGTCTCGACGACGTCGTCGCGGCCGTAGAAGTCGGCCCGGTCGCCCTCACCGAACGGCGCCAGGCCCTTGTACGGGTTGCGCAGGACGCGGCGCGGCATCGGCAAGGTCGTGGGCCCGAGGGCGTCGCGCAGCGCCAAGCCGAAGGCCGCCATGTCGGGGTAGCGGTCGGCCGGGGCGGGCGCGGTGGCAACCCGGACGACCTCCGCGACGCTGGCGGCGAGCCCGGCGCCGGGGTCGGGATGGCGTCGTCCGGATGCCGCCTCGGACAGCAGCACCCCGAGCCCGAAGACGTCGGAGGCCACCGACGGCGGCTCGCCGCGGAGCAGCTCCGGGGAGGCGTACGGGGGCTGGATCGTCGAGCGTGCCGCCTCGGCCGCACCGGCGTCCGTCCTGGTCACCGCGAGGCCGAAGTCGCCGAGGTAGGCGTTGCCCGACGCGTCGAACAGGACGTTGGCGGGCTTGACGTCGCGGTGGACCACGCCTGCTGCGTGGGCGTAGCCGAGCGCGTCGGCGAGCTGGCCGAACACCCGGCCGAGCTCGTGCTCGTCCCACGGTCGTTCCAGTCGTTGCTCGAGGCTGCTCCCCTCCATCCAGCGCATGACGAGGAAGGCCCCCGTGGGGTCGCGCCAGAAGTCGTGGAGCGGGACGATGTGCGGGTGTGCGAGGCTGGCAACGATGCGTGCCTCGTCTGCGAACCGGCGCACGAAGTCGGGGGCCGTCGCGAACTCGGGACGGATCGCCTTGATCGCGACCTCACGGCCCACCGACGCCTGGAATGCTCGGTAGACGATCCCGATCGAGCCCGCACCCACCTCCTCGCGCAACTCGTACCCGCGGACCGACCGTCCGGGCCTGATGTCGCCGGGGGACACCGTCCCGGCGGGACGCAGCGCGGGATCATGCCGGAGGATGCGCGCGCGGAGGTCGTCAACCGCCGGTGAGGGATCGAGTCCCTGCTCGGCGAGCTCCCGGGTGTGGCGGCGGGCTGCGCGCAGCGCGTCCGCCTGCCGTCCGGCCTGGTAGAGGGCTCGCATCAGCAGGCGGACGGGACGCTCCCGGGTCGCGTCGGTACGGACCAGTGCCTCGAGGTCCTCGATCGCGGCGGCGTCCTCGCCGAGCTCGATCAACGCCTCTGCCCGATCCTGGACCGCCTCGATCCTGGCGAGCTCGAGCCGCCGGATGTCCTGCTGGGCGAACTCCTCGTACTCGACGTCGTGGAGTGGACGGCCTCGCCACAGCCCGAGGGCCTCGTTCAGGAGCGGCAGGGCACGATCGGCCTCATCCGGCAGCAGCGCCCCGGCCTGCTGTGCCAGCTGCTGGAAGCGGAGGAGGTCCAGCTCGACGCGACGCTCGTCGAGCACGTAGGCAGAGCCCACCGTCACGATGATGTGGGGTTCGGTGTCCCGCGCGGGCTCGAGGACGTCGCGGAGGTGGGACACGTGGACCCGCAGCGTGGACTCCTCCCGTCCGGTCCGCCGTTGTGGCCACAGTGCGTCCACGATGCGATCGCGGTGTAGGGGTGTGCCGGCGTGCAGGGCCAGCAGTGTCAGCAGAGCGCGACGCTTCGGACCGCTCAACGTCAGCTGCTGACCGTCGCGCGCGATTCGGAGCGGGCCGAGCAGGGCGATCTCGAGGACCGCCGAGGTCGGTGCCGCAGTCTCGTCGACTGCCTGCGGGAAACGCCCCATGGAACCTCCTCCGACACCGGGGTACCGCACCGCGATTAATCGTCGATTAATCGTGTTTCGCGGGACGTTGATCCGGTCTCGGGACGGTACGAGCATGGCAGTTCGTTCCGTTCTCGTCACGCTCGCGGTGATTGCGGGCGCCGGGGCCGTCCTGGCGGCCGCGGGGTCACAGGCTGCCCAGCCCCAGCCGTCGATCGAGGTCGTCCTGCCGGACACCGAACGGACCGTCGCGGAGCTGGTGAACCGTGTGCGCGGCGCGGCCAAGGACGTGCGGGGCACCGAGCCCGACCGGGACCTGAGGGTCATCTTCGCTGACGCGCTTCCCAACGCCGACGACCGACCCTTCGTCTCGGGGCTGCAGCACGGGGCAACGCTGTGGGTCAGGATCGACGGGGTCGCCATGCCCACGCGGACCCTGATCCACGAGGTGACGCATGCCCTGGCACCCGGGGCAGGACACGGCGACACGTTCCGTGCCATCTACCTCGAGGTCATCGCCGAGGTCTACGACGAGGTGACCGCGGCACGGGAGGCGAGACGTCTGGCCTGGGTCTACGACACCTGCTACGAGGACGACTCGTGCCCGGAGGTCCCACGCGACGACGAGGCCGGCAGTGCCCGAAGTCTGCGTGGAGCAAGACTCACCTGAACGGCCTGACCTTGGTGGCCCGCTGTTCGAGAAGGTCGGTCGCCGGCCAGCCCGGGTGCGAGCGAGAGGACTCGAACCTCCACGGGTGTTACCCCACGGGGACCCAAACCTGATCCTGGTCATGTCGGCGGGTCGCGCTTGATGCCAAAATGTGCCTCTGACCTGCGGAAAGACATTGGTGTAGTTCACCTGCGTGTCGGGCCGTGGCGACCCGTGCTGCGGATTTCGTGTCCAAATCTTGTCCACGAGACACGGTGCAGGTCCCGCGCCGGTCCCGGACCG
>CAZDIF010000017.1:15310-16892 GCA_964505365.1 uncultured Actinomycetota bacterium | reverse complement strand
TCCACCAGCCACCAGGTCATCACCCACGCACCGTGCCCGGTCGTCGTGGTGCCGGCCGCACCCGCGACAGCGGGCGCCGAGGATGCCGCCTGACCCTCTTCACCGCCAGGTGGCGACACCGCGCGGTCGTACCCGCCGAGGAAGCACGACATGGTCACACGAACCGAACAGCGGCTGGCTGGCGTGGCCGCGTGCGTGACGGCGGGCGCCCTCACGGGCGGGCTGCTGCTACTCGACGGCGGACCGCCCACCCCCCACGGCGGTGCCGTACGCACCTACTTCGCGCAGCATGGCCTGCAGGTGCGCCTCGCGGCGCTGGTGCTGCTCGCCGCCACCGTCGCCCTGGTGATCTTCGCGGTGGCGGTGCGCGAAGCGATCTGGGCCACGATCATCGACCGCAACTGGGCTGCCATGCTGTTCGTGCAGGGCGCCGTGGGGTTCGCGGCCGTATCGGCCGTCGCCGCGGCCCTGCTGTGGGCGCTGGCGGACCAGGCCGGGGCGGGCACCATCACCGCGGACGTTGCAGGGACCCTCTGGGTGGTCGACCGGACGCTGTGGCGGTTTGCCACATGGGGGCTGACCGTGCCCCTGCTCATCGTCGGGCTGGTGCTGCATCGCTACTCGACGCTGGGCCAGTTCAGCGCGGTCACCGGCGTCATGGTGGCGGTGGGGCTGCTCGTCCCCGCCACCTGGGCACCGTCGCTGTACGCGTTCGCGGGGTGGCTGCTGCTCGCCGGGGTCGTCTTTGCCCGGCCGTTCCACCGCACCCGACGGGTGCCACACCCAGAACTCGTCGACTGATCCCCCTCGAGTCCCGAGCAGGTCCTGTCCGGGCAGTGCCGATCGGGCCCAAGGCGGCAGGCCACATGCGCCAGAAAGCGAGCCGTTCGGCTCCTTCGCCAGACCCCCAGATCGGTTTCAGTGCAACCAGACGCAAAACCCACGGACCAGCCTCTGGTCCCCAACCGCAAGAGAAAGGCAGTGTGATGAAGGACGTGACCCGCCTCATCTCCTTCGGCGTGATGGCACTGGCCCTGGTCATCGTGGCCGTCGGGGTCGTCAACATGCAGAAGGCCAACGAGGGTCTCCGCTCGCTCGACGCCGTCTACACCGCCCAGGACGTCGAGCTCTCCTACAACGAGGACGGCCAGCTGGTCGACCGTGGCACCACCGAGGGAGCCGACGCGATCCGCTCCCTGCTCGTCGACGAGTGGGCCTTCCCGATCAACGAGGCCGACCTCAACCCCAACGACCCGCTGGTCAACACCCCCAGCGAGCTGATGTTCCAGTACGCCACCATCAGCTACCACGTGCTCAACGGCACCCAGACCGTCGTCCTCGAGCAGGACGTCGAGTACGACGGTGAGGTCTTCGAGGCCGGCACCTACGAGTTCGCCGTCGACGGTCGCTACTGGACCGGCTTCGACCGCGAGCACCCGATCGAGGGCCCGGCGCGCGAACAGGCCTGGAGCGGCGCCCACGGCATCCTCGCGTCCATCAGCTCCGGGCTGGCCGCCGACTACCAGGCCGGGTTCGCCCACTTCGCCGCATGGCGGACCATGCTGATCGGCCTGGCCATCGG
>CAZDIF010000017.1:10584-15210 GCA_964505365.1 uncultured Actinomycetota bacterium | reverse complement strand
CCCTCCACGTCCAGCGTGCGGAACGGGTCGGCGTCCAGCAGGCCCGCCTGCAGGTATCGCGGCATCAGCCTCGCCTCGACGTCGTCGCGGGAGAATCCGAACGTCATCTGCGTGAGGTCGTTGGTGCCGAAGGACAGGAAGTCCACCAGCGGCGCGATCGAGCCGGCCAGCAGGGCTGCGCGCGGGGTCTCGACCATGGCCCCCAGCCGGACGGGCAGATCACGACCGGCACGAGCTCGCGCGGCGTCCAGCACGGCCCGGACGTCGTCGAGGGCCTGCCGGAGCTCGGGGACCGAGGACACCAGGGGGATCATGATCCGCACGACCGGGTCGTGGCCCTGCTCGAGGAGGTCCAGGGCGGCGTCGGCCAGGGCGCGGACCTGCATCGCGTACAACCGTGGGCGGAGCAGTCCGAGCCGAACGCCTCGGATCCCCAGCATGGGGTTGTCCTCCCGCCACGCCACGGCGGCGTCGAGCAGGGCCTTGTCCTCCGGGGAGGTCGTGCCCAGGGCATCGGCGACGCGCAGCTCGGTGACGTCAGGCAGGAACTCGTGCAGCGGTGGGTCCAACAACCGGACGGTGACGGGCAGGCCGTCCATCGCCGCGAGCAGGCCACGGAAGTCCTCGCGCTGGACCGCGTAGAGGCGATCGAGGGCGACGGCCTCCTCCTGGCCGTCCGCGGCCAGGATGGCGGCACGAACGACGGGAAGACGATCGCCGAGGAACTGGTGCTCGGTGCGGCACAGGCCGATGCCCTGGGCACCGTTGGCCCGCGCGACCGCGGCGTCCTCACCGGTGTCGGCGTTGGCCCAGACGGCGAGGCGGCGCAGGTCGTCGGCCCAGGACAGCAGCCGCGAGAGCGCGGCGGGCGGCGCCGGCGCAACCACCGGGACTGCCCCGCGAACCACCGTGCCGGTGGTGCCGTCGATGGAGACGACCTCGCCCTCGCGGACGAGGACATCGCCGATCCGGAAGCCGGGCAGGGTGGGGTCCACGACGACGTCGGCGGCACCGCACACGGCTGGCGTGCCGAGCCCCCGGGCAACAACGGCGGCGTGGCTGACCAGTCCGCCTCGGGTGGTGAGCACGCCGGCTGCGGCCGCGATGCCGTGGACGTCGTCCGGCGAGGTCTGGGGCCGGACGAGCACGATCTGCTCCCCCGCCGCGGCGCGCGCCTCGGCCTCGTCTGCGGTCAGCACGACGCGCCCGCTGGCCGCCCCGGGGGACGCACCAAGTCCGGTCGTGAGGACGTCGAGCTCGACGTCCGGGGCGAACTGCGGGTGCAGCATCCGGTCGAGGTCGACGGGCCGCACGCGAGCGACCGCCATGTCTGGGTCGATCAGCCCCTCGTCGACCATCTCGACCGCCATGCGCAGCGCCGCCGCGGCGGTTCGTTTGCCGACGCGGGTCTGCAGGACGAACAGCCGCTCGTGCTCCACGGTGAACTCGAGGTCGCACATGTCCCGGTAGCGGTCCTCGAGTCGTTCCATGACGTCGTCGAGCTCCGCCGCCGCGGCCGGGAACACCGCGGCGAGGTCGGCCAGCGGCCGCGTGTTGCGGATGCCGGCCACGACGTCCTCGCCCTGGGCATCGACGAGGAAGTCGCCGACTGGGGTCCGCTCGCCGGTGGCGGGGTCACGCGTGAACGCCACCCCCGTCCCCGAGTCCGGTCCGGCGTTGCCGAAGACCATGACCTGCACGTTGACGGCAGTGCCGAGGTCGTCGGGGATCCCCTCGATCCGCCGGTAGTCCCGCGCCCGTCTCCCGTGCCAGGAGGCGAACACGGCCTCGATGGACGCGTCGAGGTGGTCCCACGGGTCCCGGGTGGTGGTGCCGGGAGCGGCAGCCTCGACCACTTCGGCGTAGGCGCGTGCCAGGCCAGCCACGCCCGTGGCCGGCAGGTCGGACACCTCGCCGACGCCGTGGACGGCCAACACGGCCCGGGCGGCGTCCGCGAAGGCCTCATCGGGGACACCGAGGACGACGTGCCCGTACATCTCCAGCACGCGCCGCAGTGCATCGTCGGCCACGTAGTTGCCGACACGCCGGGCGAACCCGTCCCGGGTCGCCGGAGTGAGGCCGAGGTTGAGGACCGTGTCCATCATCCCCGGCATCGACACCGGGGCCCCCGACCGGACCGACACGAGCAGCGGGGCATCGGGATCCCCGAAGCGCCGTCCCGTGCGCTGCTCCAGCCGTTGCATGGCCGCGCGGACCTCGTCCCGCAGCCCGGCCGGCGGCCGCCCCTCCGTGGCCATCCAGGCCCGGCAGGCAGCGGTCGTGATGGTGAACCCCGGCGGGACGGGAAGGCCCATGCGGGTCATCTCCGCGAGGTTGGCACCCTTGCCACCCAGCAGGTCGCGCTGGGAGGCGTCGCCGTCTTCGAACAGCTGAAGCCAGTGCACCGTGGTGTCCTCGTGGTCATGCCCGGGTCAGGACGACCTTCAGGGCGCCGTCTCCGACCGTGCCGGAAACGCCTCGCCAGGTCAGCGGCCGAACGCCCCGGCCGGGGCGGGACCATCGACCCGGGCAACCGCCCGCGGTACAGCACACGCTGACGAACCGGATCAGGAGGAGCCATGAGCGGCCGGATCGTTGTTGGTGTCGACGGGTCGGGCCATTCCCGCCGTGCGTTGCAGTACGCCGTCGAGGAAGCCCGCCGACGGAACGCGTCGATCGAGGTCGTCCACGCCTACAGGCTTCCCGTCTACTGGGGGGCACCGGAGTTCAGCGGGCCGGTTCCGCCGCCAACCCCGGAGGAGGTCGAGCGCGAAGCCAACGAGCTCGTCGACCGGATGATCGGCCACGCGCCCTCCGACGTGCAGGTCACATCGGTCGTGGTACCCGGCGCGCCGGCATCGACGCTGCTGGAGATCGCCGAGGGAGCCGACCTACTGGTCGTGGGCTCGCGTGGACGGGGCGGATTTCGTGGTCTGCTGCTGGGCTCGACCGGCCACCAGGTCATCGCTCACGCGCCCTGCCCGGTCGTGGTGGTCCGGCCGAAGACGGCCTCCAAGCCGGCCCGCCGCACGGCCGCCTGAGTCGTGGAGCCCAGCGAGCCGGCGCCTCAAGCCTCCTCGCTGGTGCGTGGTGCCGCGGAGCTGGACAGGCGGTCGGCGACGTCCCGGACGAACTGCAGCATCGATCGTCGAGCGACCGGCTGCAGCGCGAGGTCGACGAGGCGGCCGACGACCCCCGCAGGCGGGACGTACGACGCGCGGAGCACGACGCGGTCGCCCTGCAGCCAGAGCATCCCATGCACGGGCGGCGTCAGGACCTCCCAGGGGAGCGGGTCGCCCGATTCCGGCATCGCCTCCCAGGCGATCGCGTGTCCGATCCGATCACCGTCCCGCCACCGCCCCCCGACCGTCACGACGGCATCGTGGTGCCACGGGCCCACGGCCAGACAACAGATCCAGCGGTCCGGCCCCGCCGGCCGGGCGGGCGGCGGAAGGTAGTTCACCGGGTCTTCCGGCAAGGTCTTCCGCGTCGTGCGGGCGTGTACCTCGATGTGTCTCACAATGAACCGATGTCCGATCGCCCATCGGCCCTGCCGGCGGGCGACGATTCACGTCGGCAGCCCGGGGGATGTGACTCGATCGGTCGGACCTTCACTTCACCCCTGCTTCCCCAGCCGCTTGGCCAGGTCCCGAGCCTGCGGGCTGCACGCCCTTCGAGTCGTTCCACAGGACGGCCAGATCGTGCGGCAGCACCGCGGCGATGTCGTCGACCTCCTCCGGAACGAGGTCATGCAGGGTCGTCAACACCGCCCGGATGGCCTGCTCGGCAGTCCCTCGTGTTCGCGAGGCAGCGTCGGCGACCTGGCCGACGAGGTCTTCGACGGTACGAGGCTTCGATGGCTCGCCGACGATCACGGCCAGCTCCGACAGATGCTGGACATCCGCGGGCAGATGTGCGGCGAGGTGTGCCCGCTCACGTGGTGGAAGACAGGCGAGGAACACCCTCATGACGGATCCGGCCAGACGTTCGACCTGGTGGTCGCCGACGTCCAGTGCTCGCACTGCTCCGGTGATCTCACGAAATGCGCTCGACCGGCGGGTTCGGCGCCCGTACGACGGGCGTGTCCGGTCGTCGTGCAGGACACGGAGCCGGCTCGTGTCGACTTCGCCCACACCAGGAACGCCACGCGCGACCTGGGCAATCGCCTGCGTCGAGGCATCCCCGTCGGTCTCGCCCTCGAGCCGAACGATGCCGTCATCGACGCGGACGCGGACGTGGGGGAGGTCGAGCTGCTTGACGACGGGCCCGAGTGAGGATGCGACCCTCTGTTGCAGGACCGTGTCGTCGACATTCGGGTCGGGCTCGCGTTGCTCGATGCGGTAGGCCAGCCCTGCGAGCCGACCGGAAAGTCTCCTCAGGGACCGCGCAGTGCGTATGCGATTCCGGGCAAGGACACGTCCGGGACGATCGCCCATCCGCCGCTCCAGCTGTTGTTCGGCGCGCATGACGACCTGTAGCACGTTGGCCCGACGAGCCTGCACTCGCCGCTTCCGTCTGGTATCCACGATCAGCTCCTCGGCGTGGTGCCTTCGAGCATCGCGGTCGATCCTGCTACGCGCACGGGTCGAAGTTCCCGGTTCGGCAGGGTCGTCCGGGCATGCCTCC
>CAZDIF010000017.1:0-10484 GCA_964505365.1 uncultured Actinomycetota bacterium | reverse complement strand
GCGGTCGTGGAGACGCACAGCGCCGTCGTGGTCTTCGTCGGCGATCGTGCATACAAGGTCAAGAAGCCCGTCGACCTCGGGTTCCTGGACTTCTCCACGCGCGAGGCCAGGGAGCGTGCCTGCCATCGAGAGGTCGCCCTGAATCGGCGGTTCTCGCCGGACGTGTACCTGGGCGTCGCCGACGTCCTCGGGCCCGACGGCACGGTCTGTGACCACATGGTCGTGATGCGGCGGCTTCCCGCCGACCGGCGACTGGCGACGCTGCTCGCCCGCGGAGACGGGACTACGGACTGTCTGCGCGCCATCGCACGCCAGCTTGCCGTAGTCCATGCCATCGCCGACACCTCTCGGACGAACCACGACATCGCCAGCGTGGCGACGCGGGATGCGGTCGCGGCCAACTGGCTGGACAATGTCGAGACCCTCGAGCGCTTCGCTGAACGCATCGTGCCGCGTGACGAGATCGAGCACGTGCGACACCTGGCGGATCGGTACCTGGCGGGCCGGGCACGACTGTTCGACCATCGGATCGAGACCGGGCAGGTGCGAGATGGTCACGGAGACCTGCTGGCCGAGGACATCTTCTGCCTGGACGACGGCCCACGGATCATCGACTGCCTGGAGTTTGCCGATCGGTACCGCTACGGCGACGTGCTGCTGGATGTCGGCTTCCTGGCGATGGACCTCGAGCGTCTCGACCACGCGGGCCTGTCCGGTCGATTCCTGGACTGGTACGGCGAGTTCTCCGGAGAACACCACCCACACACCCTCGCCCACCACTACATCGCGTATCGAGCGCACGTCCGGGCCAAGGTCGCGTGCCTGCGGTACGAGCAGGGCGACACGACGATGGCAGCGACGGCACGGGCGCTGCACCGGATGGCCCTCCAGCACCTGGAGCCTGGTCAGGTGGCCCTGGTGCTCGTCGGTGGGCTGCCGGGTACCGGCAAGTCGACCGTCGCAGCCGGGCTGTCCGACGCACTGGGGTGGACCCTCCTCCGGTCCGACGAGGTCCGCAAGGACCTCGCCGGTCTGGGGCACTCGACGTCCGCCCGGGGCCCGATCGATGGAGGCCTGTACGAGCCACACCGAGTCGACCGTGCCTACCAGGAACTCCTCGCTCGCGCCCGCACACTCCTCGAGCTGGGCGAGCCCGTCATCCTCGATGCCACATGGACCTCGGCGAGGCAGCGTCGCGCGGCCGCGGAGGTGGCTGCCGCCACCAGCAGCGAACTGGTGCAGCTGAAGTGCCATGCGAGCCCGCCCGTCGCCCGTGCCCGGCTCGCGGCACGCCGGGACCACCCGGGTCCATCCGACGCCACCCAACAGGTCCGCGACATGATGGCCGACCGGGCCGACCCGTGGCCGGAAGCGGCCATCGTGCGAACCGACGTGGCGGTCGACGATGTTCTCGCCTCCGCCCGTGCCGCGGTTGCCAGCCAGCTCGAGCGACACGTCGGCACGCGTGGGTCGATCGCGAGGGACGACGCATCGAGCCCGGTCCCGGGGCCGACAGGGCCGAATGGCCCACGGGGCGGGCCCATCGGCTCTCGTACGGCCGCACCGGATCGCTCAGGGTGAGGTTTCTGACCGAAGAGTACGAGGAGCAGCTGATGCGGATCCTGCAGGTGGCCCCGCCATGGTTTCCGGTTCCCCCCGCATGCTACGGCGGTACGGAACTGGTGGTGGGTGAACTGGCCGAGGGCCTGGTGGCCGAAGGTCATGACGTGACCCTCCTGGCATCTGGGGGGTCGAGGACGTCGGCGACCCTTGCCACGGTCTACGACGCCGCCCCCAGCACCGACATCGACGATCCGATGACGGAGCTCCTGCACGTCATGGCCGTCGACGAGCTGGGCCCATTCGACGTCGTCCACGACCACACGCTGCTGGGGACCGCACGGGCCCAGGCCCACGGCACCCGGAACGTGGTCCACACCCTCCACGGGGCATGGTCGGACCGATCGCGGCGGGTGTACCAACACCTCGGGCGTGACGTCTCGCTGGTCGCGATCAGCCATGACCAGGCTCGCCGTGGTCCTGAAGTCCCGATCCGAGCCGTCATCCACCATGGCATCTCGGTGGACGCCTTCCCCCTGGGGCTCGACCATGGTGACGCGCTGGCGTTCGTGGGCCGGGCAACCCCCGACAAGGGCCCGGAGATTGCGATCGAGGTGGCTCGCCGTACCGGCCGGCCCCTGCACATGGCCATCAAGGTCAACGAGCCCTCCGAGCAGGATTACTGGCGCACGGTGCTGGAGCCGGCGATCCGCCGGATCGAGGCACACGTGGTCTTCAACGCGGACCACGAGCGCAAGGTGCAGATCCTGTCCAGCGCGCACGCAGCGATCGTGCCGATCCAGTGGGACGAACCCTTCGGACTGGTCATGATCGAGGCAATGGCCTGTGGCACGCCGGTCGTGGCCGTCGCGCGCGGGGCGGCGCCGGAACTGATCATCGACGGCGTCACGGGCCATCTCGTGGACCCGACAGCCGGAGTGCAGTCCCTGTGCGAAGCGGTCGAGGCCGTGGAGGACATCGACCCGGCAACCTGTCGCCTGCACGTGGCCACGCGCTTCTCACGGGAGCGCATGGTCGACGATCACCTCGACCTGTACGAGCGGCTGACCGTGCCGCGCTTTCGGCAGCGGCCTCGCGCCGCCTGGCCCCGCCATCTGGATGCTGGCGTGCCATGGGACCACCCGACCGCGTCGCCGTCGACCGGATCACGGGCGTCAGCCTGAGCGTCCCCACGTCGCATCCCTGACTGCTTCGGCTACGCCGGATCTGGCAGCGTCTCGGGTGGCAGCACGAGGACGGGCACGCTCGTGTGAGCCAGGATGCCGAGGACCACGGACGTGCCGGGGTCGTGGGTCTGCCGCCCGCAGGCAAGGCCGATGAGGTCCACGTCGAGGTCCCCGGCACACGAGAGCACGGCCGTGTCGGCGTGGCCGACCCGTAGGTCCAGATGCAGGTCATCGTCCCCGTGCCGTGCGATGAACTCGTGGGTCCAGGCTGGCAGCGCATGCTGCGGTTGGTCCACGAAGCGAGGCACATGGTCGGGGTCGAACACATGCAGGAGATGGATCGTCATCCGTGCCCGTCGGAGCAGGGCGAGCAGCTGCCGGAGGCTGGCCGCCGACGTGGGCGATCCATCGACCGGGAGCAACGACGTCCCGCCACCCGTCGCGGGCCATGGACGCGTGTCCGGCGGCACGAGCACGAGTGGCTTGGTGGTCTCCTGGAGCACCCGGAAGGCCGTACCACCCGCAGGTTGGCGGCCACCCGGACTCCCCCGGAGCCCCAGGACCCCGATGTCGACGTCCTCGGCCGCGAGGACGTCGAGCAGCGTCGGTACGGGCGCTCCCTCCAGGACGGTGGTGCGGACGCCGCAGGTGCGCGCGAGTTCCTGTGCAGGGATGGGGTCGCCCTCGTCGACGTGGACCACCTCGAGGGCCAGGCCGAGAGACCCGGCCAGGCCGACACTGAACTGCAACAGGGGTGCGGTCGCGGCACCACCGTCGATCGCAGCGATCATCCTGTTCATCTCCTGCCCTCCGACCGGACCCGGGAACGTTCGGTGGCGGCGAGCGGCGTGGTCCATGTGCCGTCGACGGTCACGGCAGCGCCACCCGACCGCACGACGAGTGGCCCGTCGCTCTGAACGGCGAGCTCGGCGTGGTCGGCTCGCACGTGCACCTGCCGTCCGCGGACCCGACACCGGAGTTCGAGGCCGTCCCAACCCGACGGGAGGCACGGGTCGATCGACAGTTCGCCGGTGCGTGAGATCCGCATCCCGAGGAAGCCCTGGGCGATGGCCTGCCAGGCTCCTCCCATCGCTGCCAGGTGCAGCCCACCTGCGGTCGTCCCAGTGAGATCGTCCAGGTCCAGCCGCGCCGCGATGCGAAACCACCCGAGGGCCTCGTCCGGGCGTCCAGCCCTGGCCAGGACCGCAGCGTGGATGGCGGGCGACAGGGAGCTGCCGTGCGCGGTCCGGGGGAGGTAGTGGTCCAGGTCGGCCACCAGTGATCCTGGCGCGAGGTCATCCGGAACCAGGTGGTGGAGCATCACGACGTCGGCCTGCTTGATCACCTGCGTTTCCCGGATGCGATCCCGACCCAGGAGCATGTCGGCGGCGATTGGTGGCGTCGCGACCCGGCCGATCATCAGTGGCTCGAGGGTCCGGTATCCGGCGAACTGTTCATGGATCTTCGACTGGGTGTCGTACCCGTCGGCCAGCGCATCGGCGAGGTGGCACCAGTTGGCGCTCATGTCCGGCAGCTCGGCTGCGAGCAGGTCCGCGGCGCGGCGCAGGTTCCATCTCGCCATGATGTTGGTGTAGGCGTTGTCGTTCACCCGTTCGTGGTACTCGTCCGGTCCGATCACGTCGTCGATGTGACCCCGCCCGTCCGATCCGATCCGGATGCGCGAGGCCCAGTATTCCGCAGTCTCGACGATCAGGGCTCGTCCAGGACCGTCGACGAGGAAGGCCGTGTCGCCGCTCCAGTCGACGTAGTGGGACGCGGCCCAGGCCACGTCCGCAGAGATGTGGTCCTCGTGCTGCCCCGTGAGGATCGGGATGACCTCGCCGTTCGGCCCCTCGGCGAACCGCGGGGTCACGTCGATCCCGCTGGCGGCAGATTCCCAGGGGAAGCGGGCGCCGCGATGCCCGTGCCGGGCGGCCAGTGCTCGGGCCTCGGGCAGCCGGCGAATGCGGTACTGCAGCATGGCGCGTGCCGCCCGAGGATGCGTGGCCGCCAGGAACGGCAGGACGTACACGTCGGCGTCCCAGAACACGTGTCCCGCATACGCGTGGCCCGACAGGCCTCGTGCCCCCACGGCCGCCTCTCCCTCGGTGGGCACGGACGCCATGAGGTGGAAGAGGCAGAAGCGGATTGCCACCTGTGCATCCGGGTCACCCTCGATGACGACGTCGGCGTCTGCCCACCGTCGGGCCCAGGCGATCCGCTGCTCGCTGAGCAGCTGGTCGAAGCCCAGCCCGGCGGCCAGGTCGAGCTGCTGCCGAGCCGTCACCCCCGTGACGGATTCGGGCCGGTGCACCTCGTAGACGGCCACGCGGTCGATGACCCGCTGTGTCGTCGTCTCCGTCACGTCAGTGCGGGCGACCGCGACGATCGCGGACGTGCCAAGCGTCGTGTGCATCCCGTCCACGACGTGGTCGGCTGGTGAGGCAGCGGGCGGGACAGGTCCCGGAGCGTGGACCGGCGTGATGGTCCGCGTCGGATCCTCGGCCCGGAGGGCGGTCACTCCCGGGCGTGCCAGGCTCATCAGCCGCATCACCCGGATCCGGCCCTCACGGTCGGCCTCGTCCAGCAGCACGCCGCTTCGCAGGTCAAGGAGACGCCGTCGAGCCACGTCCTGCCCCGTGGCGACCAACTGGGTCCAGCCCGCGGCCGGGAGCAGGTGCTGGTCCGGGCCCTCGGGCTGCGTGTACACACCGCTGGCAGCCACCAGCGGCTCGTGGTCGACGGCGGGGTCCGAGGGCGTCCCACGGGTGGCGAAGCGCGTGTCCCCGAGCGACAGCAGCGTCTCGATGACACGTCGACGAGACGGATCGTCGTCATCGAGGGGCAACGTCCAGCCGGGGGTGAGGTCCAGGTCGGGGATGCGACATTCGCGTCGGCGAGCCACCTGCCCGTCGAGGAAGGTCGCCGCGTTCTGTGGCGGGATCCGCCGAGGGCTCCCCGACCCCGTCTGTGTCCATGTCCCGTTCAGTCCGACGAACGCCGTGGACGCCGGCCCCACGCCCAGGTCCCAGAACTGCTCCAACAGCCACTGCGGGAGTTCGACGTCCGCAATGTGCACGGTCGTCGGGCCGGCGCCATCGACGGTCATGACCTCGTAGCCGCCCTCCAGGGGGCGACAGTGCCACCGGCGAGCGGGCCCCAACCTGATGGCACCGAACTTTGACGTGGGCAGGGTTGCCGCGACCATGGCGACGTGGACGCCGTGGCCGAGCAATTGCTCCAGAGACCGGCCTGCGTTCGCACGAGCCCGCATCGGCACGTCGCCCATGGCCAGCACGATGGCGGCGTAGCCGCGGTCCATCGTCATGGTGCGGGCCTGGCCCGCGCGACCGCGAGGGACACGGCCAGCAGCACAACGCCGCTGAGCAGCAGCGCCACGGGAGCTCCGAGTTCCTCGCCGAAGAAGGCAAACACGACCTGCGGGACGTAGACGAACAGGCCGAGGACCGCCAGCGCGAGCGCCACGGTGGCGCGCATCGGGACACTGAGCGCGATCAGGACCGCCGCGGTCGCCAGCCCGAGGACCACGCCCCAGCGACCGTCGAGGATGAACAGCGGCCCGACGAGGAGTCCCACGGCTCCGACCACGATCCCCGAGCGCGCGGGGTGCAGGTGCCCCGTCGAGGCCAGTGCGAACCACACGACGCCCAACCCCCAGATCCAGAGCCCGTTGAAGTCCGTGAGCCCGGGGGCGACCCGGGCGACTCCGGCGAGCAGCGCCGCGGCCAGGGCCAGGGCGGCGGTCGCCTCCTGCAGGCTCCGGGGTCGAAGTCGCCACAGTGCCACGGCGGCGACCGCGGCGGGCGTCGCCGTCCACACCGCCACGTCCATCTCGGGCAACGCCAGGGCCTCGCCTGCGACCACGCCAGACGTGGCGGCCACACCGACGACCGCCAGCACCCACAGCACGCTGCCCAGCCGCCACAACGGCCCTGGCGACTCGTGACGGTCCACGGCCGCCCCCACCGACAGCAGCGCGACCGTCACGAGCGCCAGGGTGGCGACGTGGACAGCCTCCCCGAGATCGGGCCAGAACTGCCCCGCGAGGAGCAGCCCCGCCGTCACGGCCAGGGCAGCTCCGACATAGCCCAGCGCCTCCGCCAGCCAAGCTCGCGGCCGACCCACAGGCTGGGTGACGCCACGCACCGGTGACATGCTGGCGGCAAGCTCCAGCAGCGCCTCACCCTGGCTGGGTTGCAGGACCCCTTGGTCAACGGCCCGATGCACGACCTCGCTCCACGGCCACCGGTCGGTCTCCCGCTCACCACGTGCACTCGCTTCGGTCGTCATGGGGACCTCCGATCTCGCGACACGGAGCGGCGGCGTGCGGGCTCCTGCAACCAGCGTGTCCCCACGCATGCAGAGAACACAGGGTCGACCGGCGGGTCGTTGGGAGCCGTTCGGCCCTCCTGTTTGCGACTGCGCGGGCGGATGCTCGAACGGTCATCGAACAAGGAGGTCCTGACGATGACTGCTGCATCCACGTCCCTTGCACGGCTCGTGGAAGACTGGCCGGGCTGGGGCGGCCTGTTGGCGGACACTCGACTGGCGATCCCCGACCTGCTGCACACCTTTGACGCGGACCGGATCCGCGTGGAGGAGTACAGAGACGACGGGTCGCTCGTGGTCCGCGCCGAACTGCCGGGCATGGACCCCGACAAGGACATCCAGGTCACCGTGACCGACGGCATCCTGGGTATCCACGCTCACCGCGAGGAGCGTGAGGAGACCAAGGAGGAGGGCCGGTTCCGGTCCGAATTCCACTATGGCTCCTTCACGCGACGTGTCCCGCTACCCGAAGGGACATCCGAGGAGGCCGTCGAGGCGACCTACCACGACGGGGTACTGGAGGTCCGATTCCCGTTCACCGAGAAGCAACCCTCCGGGGTGAAGGAGATCCCTGTCACCCGACGCTGACCCGGAACGGACGGCGAGGTGCACCGCCATGTGCGACACCTCGCCGTCGCCGGACGGACCGACACGGCACGGACCCGGAGGTCACGATGACCACCTACACGCACCTGCTGTTTCACGACCGGGCTCGCGCACGCCTGCTCGCGGGTACGGCGGCACTAGCCGACGCCGTGCGTCCCACGCTGGGGCCACAGTCACGGTCGGTGATCATCGCCCGGAAGTGGGGCCAGCCCACGGTGTGCGACGACGGCGTCACGATTGCCCGTGCCCTCACGCTCAGGGATCCCGACGAGAACCTGGGGGCACAACTGCTCAAGGATGCGGCCATCCGCACCGGCGAGGTCGTCGGGGACGGCACGACCACGTCGACGCTGCTCGCCCATGCGCTGTTCGCGGACGCGATGCGCAACGTGACGGCCGGTGCCAGTGCCGTCGCGCTCAGGCGTGGCATGCGCCGCGGTGCCGAGGTGGCCGTAGCGGCCCTGTCGAACCTGTCACGGCCCGTGACGAACGGAGGCGAGCTTGCCCATGTCGCCACCGTGTCCGCCCATGACGACCGCGAGATCGGTGACCTGGTCGCGGCAGCCATCGGCAAGGTGGGCCCCACGGGGGTGATAACGGTGGAGGAGGCGAAGGGGATCGAGACAAGCCTCGAGGTGGTCGAGGGCATGCAGTTCGACAAGGGCTACCTCTCCCCGTACTTCGTCACGGATCCTGAGCGGATGGAGGCGGTACTGGTCGACCCGCTCATCCTCGTCCACGAGAAGAAGATCGCCTCGCTCGGTGACCTCGTACCGTTGCTGGAGGACCTCGTCAAACAGGGCCGCAGCCTGTTTGTGGTCGCCGAGACGGTCGAGGGCGAGGCGCTGGCGACACTGGTCGTGAACAGGTTGCGAGGCACCTTCCAGGCCGTCGCCGTCAAGGCCCCCGGCTTCGGGGACCGGCGGCGGGCGATTCTGCAGGACCTTGCCGTCCTCACCGGTGCCGAACTGATCTCGGACGACCTCGGGATGAAGCTGGAGAACGTTCGCGCGGAACACCTCGGCACCGCAGCCCGGGTCGTGATCGACAAGGACAGCACCACGATCGTCGGAGGTGGCGGCGATCCGGCCGCCGTGGAGGGCCGCTGCGAACAGCTGCGGTCCGAGATCGAGGACTCCACGTCCGACTGGGACCGCGAGAAGCTGCAGGAGCGCCTCGCCCGGTTGTCCGGTGGTGTCGCGGTGATCAGGGCCGGGGCGGCCACGGAGGGCGAGCTTCGCCAGCGCAAGGAAGCCTTCGACGACGCCATCAGCGCCACGCGGGCTGCGGCCGAGGAGGGGGTCGTCCCCGGTGGCGGGACCGCCCTTATCCGCGCCATGGATGCGGTGGAGGCCGAGGCGGATCGGTGCTCAGGCGACGAGCGAACAGGGGTGCTGGTCCTGTGCCGGGCACTGCAGGTCCCAGCTCGGCAGATCGCGGAGAACAGCGGCGCCGACGGCGGCGTGATCGTCGATCGTGTCCGGTCGGGCGCCGAAGGTCTTGGGTTCGACGCCCGGTCTGGTGAGACGAGCGACATGTTCCAGGTCGGGATCATCGATCCCACGAAGGTCGTCCGCGTTGCACTGGAGCACGCCGTGTCGGTGGCCACCACCCTGCTCCTCGCCGAGGCGACGATGACCGAGATCGACGATTCGCCCGACGAGGCCACGACGCACGAACCGCTGGAGTGAGCGCACCGTCGCTCAGTCACGACCGCCAGCTCATGTGGTGGCCTCTGCCGGGACCACCACGGGCGGCCCGTCTGCGCCGGATTCAACCTCGGCGGCTCCGCGGACGACCTCGATGACGCTGTCCAGCCAGAGATCCCGACCCCGCTGAGTTCGCGCGTGAGTTCGCCGAGCGAGGCGTTCTTTCCCGCCGACCTCCTCGATGTCGTCGTTGGGTCACGTCCGACAACCCTCGGATCAGGGATTCGCGAGCCTGCACGGCCGCACCTTCTGTCGGCATTGAGGAGGAGCCTGTCCCGGCAGACGGCTGTCGGTAAGGGCCTCTGGCCCACGAGCAGGGGGGCGATCGGCCCTGCCATGGATCGGACATCTCCAGCACGGTTGTCACAGCAGAACTGGAGCCTCCTCATGGACACCGTCTGGATTCGATGCCCGGCATGCGACTCTGGTGTGCACCTGCCCGTCTCCGCCCTCGTGATCTCCCAGGTACCGCAGGACCGACGATCCGGGGGCCGGGTGGCCTTCGAGTGTCCGGCCTGCGGCCGCAGCGGCTCCGTGCCGATCGACGACCGCCTCGTGGTCGACCTCCGCGGCCGCGGCTGCAGGCTGGCCCCGGACATCGCTGTTCGGTCCCAACATCCGGCTGGCCAGGGCCGCCCCCGATCCCCCACCCCGGTGCGGCCACCCCTGACCCGGGACGACCTGCTCGACCTCCACCTCATGCTTCAGAGTGACGACTGGTTCGACCGTCTCCGCGCCCTCGTGCGATGACGGTCGGGCCCCAGACCAGGAGAACAAGCGCCATGGCACGAATCGTTGTTGGCTATGACGGATCACCCGCCGCCCAGGCGGCCCTGGAGTTCGCGGCGCGGGAGGCAAGCATGCGCGATGCGATCCTCGAGGTCGTCCACGTGCGGCCACCCGCCCACCTGTCCGATGGCTCGCTGAGCCACAGCGTCCAGGCGGAGTACGCGTCCGCCGCAGCGTTCGGACAGCTGGTGGAGCGCGACCGCACCCAGATGGAAGAGGTGGAGCGGCACGCCCGCGAGGCCGCCGAAAGCCTGCTGGGCAAGGCCGTCGCGAACCTCGATGA
>CAZDIF010000016.1:11253-16922 GCA_964505365.1 uncultured Actinomycetota bacterium | reverse complement strand
CGCGCGGCGCGCAGTCGCTGGTCCTGCTGGCCAAGGTGTTCGCGCTGTTCGACGGACGCCTGCAGGCCTCCGTCGAGGACGTCCGCGCCGCCGCCCCGGTGTGCCTGCGCCACCGGCTCGTCCTCGGCTACGAGGCGCTGCCGGCGGGCATCACGGCCGACGACGCCGTGGCCGCCGCGCTCGACGCCGTGCCGGAGCCCGCACCGCCGGTCCGGGGCGCCACGTGAGTGACCACGGAACCGACCTCCTGCCGCCGGAGCTGCTGGCCCGGCTCGCCCGGTTCCGGCTCACCAACCGCCACCGGGTGCAGGGTCGCTTCGCCGGCGTGCACCGCTCCCGTCGGCTGGGCCAGTCGCTCGACTACGCCGACCAGCGCGAGTACGTGCCCGGCGACGACCCCCGTGCGCTGGACCTCAACGCCTCACGCCGGCTCGGCCGCCTGCTGGTGCGCCTGTACGAGGCCGAGGACGAGGCCGCCGTCCGTGTCGTCGTGGACCTCTCCGCCTCCATGGGCTTCGGCGACAAGCTGCGCCTCGCCCGCCAGGTCGCGGCCGCGTTCGCGGCGCTCGCGGCGGGCGGGCAGGACCGGGTGCGGGTGCTGCTGGTCGGCACGCCCGGCGGCGTCGACGGCGGGCCCTGGTTCCGTGGCCCGTCGACGCTGGCCGCGGTGACCCACCGCCTGCTCGCGGACGCCCCGCCGTCCGGCGAGGACGAGCCACCCGGCCGGGCCGACCTCGTCGCCGCGATCCGGCAGGCCCACGGCGAGGGGCCCCGCGGCCCGGTGGTGCTGGTCAGCGACCTGCTGTTCCCCGAGTGGGACGAGGTGCTGCGGGCGCTGGCCGCGGGCCGCGGCGACGCCGTCGTGGTCCAGGTGCTGGCCCGCGAGGAGGTCGACCCGACCCTCAGCGGCGACCTCCGGCTGGTCGACGCCGAGACCGGCGAGGACGCCGAGGTCGGGGTCGACGACGCCACGCTGGGCCGCTACCGCCGCGCGCTCGACCAGTGGCTGGACGACGTGACCGCCACCGCGTCCTCCCACGGCATCGGGCTCGCGCGCGCGGTCGACGACGCCGACGTCGGCGACGTCCTGCTCACCGACCTCCGCGCCCTGGGCGTCGTGGCATGAACCTCGGGGCTCCCCTCGGGCTGCTGACGGCCGCGCTGGTCGGGCCACTGGTCCTGTGGTACGTCCTGCGCTCACGCCGGCCCCGGGTCACGGTCTCGTCGACCTTCCTGTGGCAGCAGGCCCGGCAGTCGGTGGCCGCGGCGGTGCCGTGGCAGCGGTTCCGCGCGGACGCCACGTTCTGGCTCGTGCTGCTGGCCCTGCTCGCCGGCACGCTGGCCATGGCCCAGCCGTACCTGCGGGTCCCCACGACCCTCGGTGACCACACGATCCTCGTGCTGGACGCCTCCGGCTCGATGCTCGCCGACGAGGAGGGGCCCACCCGCCTGGAGCTCGCACGGCGCGAGGCCGACGCACTCGTCGAGTCCATGGCACCCGGCCAGACCGTGTCGGTGGTCGAGGCCGGCGCCCGCGCCCGCGTCCTGCTGTCCGCCTCCGACGACCCCAACGCCGTGCGCGACGCCGTGCGCGGCGTGCGGGTGGGGCACGGGCCCGCCGACCTCGGTGACGCGTTCACGCTGGCGGCAGCACTGCAGCGCCCGGGCCAGGACACGGTGCTGCACCTGCTGACCGACGGCGCGGTGCCGGCCGAACACCTCGACGACGTCCCGCCCGGGCTGCGCGTGACGGCCGTGGGCGAGGCACGCCCCAACCTCGGCATCACCCGCCTGCAGGCCGTCCCGGTCGGGGCCGGGTCGTCGCAGGTGTTCGTGCAGGTGCGCAACCACGGGCAGCAGGCTGCGCGGGCCCAGCTGACGCTCAGCGTGGAGGGCACCGAGGTCGTCAGCGAACGCTTCCGGATCCCACCGCGTGCCAGCGAGGACCGCGTCCTGACCGTCTCCGGGGGCGACGGGGACGTGCTCGGCGCACGGGTGTCGCCGGTCGCCGACGATGCCGCGGCCGAGCGGCGGCAGGACGCCCTGACGGTCGACGACCAGGCCTTCGCCCTGCTGTCCGCGCCGCGCGAGGTCCAGGTCGCGCTGGCCACACCCGGCAACGTGTTCCTCCGCACTGCGCTCGAGTCCGTCGCCGGCGTCACGGTCGAGGAGTCCGAGGCCGTCCCCGACGACCTCGGCGACGTCGACCTGCTGGTCGTCGACCGCGTGGCCGCCCCCGACACCCTCGACGTCCCGACCCTGCTCGTCGGACCGACGTCGTGGCCCGAGGGGATCGACGCCGGCGCCGCCGTCGACCAGCCCACGATCACCCACCAGGCCAGCGACCACGAGCTGACCGCCTCCGTCGACCTGTCGGGCGTGGCCGTGGCGGAGGCCACGCCGCTGCAGTCGACGGCGCTGACGCCGCTCGCGGGCGGGCCCTCGGGCGACCTGCTGCTGGCGGGGCGGCTCGAGGGGACGCCGGTGGTCGCGGTCGGGTTCGACCTGCTGGCCTCGAACCTCCCCCTCGACGCCAGCTGGCCGGTGCTGGTGGCCAACACCATCGCCTGGCTGGCCGGGCCGCCGGCCACGCTGCCCGCGCAGGCCGGCAGCACCGTCACCGTGCCGATCGTCGACGGGGCGACCGGCGCCGAGGTGACCTCGCCGTCCGGGCGCACGCACGTCGTGGATCCCGCCTCGCCGCGGCTGACCGTCGACGAGGTCGGGCTGTGGCGGATCGACCAGCAGGGCGAGGGCGACCTGCCCGCGGGCCCACCGGCCATCGCCGTCAACCCGGTCCCGGGCGAGGGCGACCTGGCCCGGCCGGGCCCGGACGCCACCACCGCCACCGGGGGGACGGGCGCGGAGGCCGACGGCCCCGTCCCGGCGGAGGGCCGCCAGCCGCTCGGCCGCCACGTCCTGCTCGCCGTGCTGGTGCTGGCGGTGCTGGAGTGGGCCTGGGCCCACCGCCGGGGACCCGGGCGGCACCGCGCCGCGACGGTCGTGCGCGCGGCCGCCGTCGGGCTGCTGGTACTGGCGCTGGCAGCCCCGCGGCTGACGACCCGCGGCACGGACATGGACGTCGCGTTCCTCGTCGACGCGTCCGATTCCGTCGGCGTCGGCGCCCGGGTGGCCGAGGACTGGGTCCGCACGGCGCTCGAGGCGCGGGGCGGCGACGACCGCGCGGCGGTGGCCCTGTTCGGCGCCGACCCGCGCGTGGAGTACGCGCTGCAGGAGGATCCGCCGACCGGGTCGTTCGCGACCGTCGTGGACGGGTCGGCGACCGACATCGCCTCTGCCCTGCGCCTGTCACAGGGCGTGCTCGGGGGCGAGCAGCGTCGCCGGGTCGTCCTCTTCACTGACGGTCGCCAGACGGGCGGCGACGCGGTCACGACGGCCGCCGAGCTGGCCGAGGCCGGCGTCGACGTCGACGTCGTCCCGATCGGTGGCGGCACCGCCGTGGACGTGCTGGTGGAGGAGGTCCGCGCCCCGGACCGTGTCCGCGACGGCGAGGCCTACGAGGTCGTCGGCGTCCTGCGCAACACCGGGGGCGAGGCCGTGGAGGTCGAGGTCGTCACGACCGCCGACGGCGACGAGATCGACCGCCGCACCGTCACCGCCGAGCCCGGGCGCACCGAGGTGGTCGTCCCGCGCGAGGCCGAGTCGTCCGGCACGGTCCGCCACGAGGTCCGGCTGGTGTCCAGCGCCTCGGCCGTGCCCGAGAACGACGTCGGCCGCGCCGCGGTGCAGGTCGACGGACCGCCCAGCGTGCTGCTGGTCTCCGGCGAGGAGGGTGCCGCCGACCACCTCGCCGCGGCCATGGCGGCCACCGGCGTCGAGCACGAGGTGCTGGACGCGACGAGCTCGCCGCTGCCGCCGCTGGACGCCCTGCTCGCCCACGAGGCGACGGTGCTCGTCGACGTGCCGGCCGACCTGCTGGGCCAGGACGGCATGCAGACGCTGGATGCCTACGTGCGTGACGCCGGCCACGGCCTGGTGGCGGTCGGCGGCGACGACGCCTTCGGCATGGGCGAGTACGACGGGACGATGCTGGAGGACCTGCTGCCGGTGTTCGCCCGCGTGCGCGACCCCGAACGCCGCCCGTCGGTCGCCGAGGCGCTCGTCGTCGACGTGTCCGGCTCGATGGCCGCGTGCCACTGCCGCGAGGACGGGTTCCCCGGCGGGCCCAACGGCGAGATGGTCGAGGGCGGGGTCAACAAGACCGACATCACCAAGGAGGGCGTGGCCCGGGCGATCGGCGCGCTCGCGCCGCAGGACACCGTCGGCGTGCTGGCGTTCAACGCCGAGGCGAACTGGGTCCTGCCGCTGCAGCAGGTCCCGGACTCGGGGACGGTCGACGACGCCCTGGCCCGGCTGCACCCGGACGGTCCGACGGACGTCGTCAACGCGCTGGAGGAGGCGATCGCCGGGCTGCGCGACGTGAACGCGCGCCTGCGCCACATCGTGCTGTTCACCGACGGGTTCTCCGAGGATCCCCGGATGGTCGAGGCCGCCGAGGCCGCCGCGGAGGAGGGCATCACCCTGTCGGTGGTCGCCACGGGCGAGGGCACCGGCGAGGTGCTCGAGCGGATGGCCGACGCCGGCGGCGGCCGCTACTACCCCGGCCGCGACCTGTCGTCGATCCCGGACATCCTCGTGTCCGAGGTGCAGCTGGTGTCGCGGCCGATCATCACCGAGGGGGTGTTCACGCCGACGCTGGCCGCGTCGCACGCGGCCGTGGACGACCTCGAGGCGACCCCGCCGCTGCTGGGCTACCTCGCCACGACGGAGAAGCCGACGGCCAGCACGCCCCTGCGGGTCGGCGAGCAGCACGACCCGCTGCTGGCCACCTGGCAGGCGGGAGCCGGCACGGCGGTGGCGTGGACCTCGGACGCCACGGCGCGGTGGTCGCAGCAGTGGGTGGGCTGGGACACCTACGCGACCTTCTGGTCGGACGTGGTCCGGTCGACCTTCCCGGCGGCGACCAGCCCGGACTTCGGGGTCGACGCCACCGTGTCCGGCGGCACGCTGGAGGTCGAGGTGGGCGCGGCCGACCCGCTGCCCGAGGGCGCCACCGCCACGGCGACGGTGACCCTGCCGAACGGCGAGCGCGTCGAGGTGGACCTGCCCCGCACCGACCTCGACCGCTTCGCCGGGCAGCTGCCCGGTGGCGAGCAGGGCGTCTACGCCGTGACCGTCCAGGTGACGCGCGGCGAGGAGGTGCTGTACCGGGACGTGACGACGGCGATCCGTTCGTACTCCCCCGAGTACGCCCCGACCGAGGACGACGCCGCCCTGCTGGCCGCCATCGCTGCCGCGGGTGAGGGGCGACTGGCCCCCGAGCCCGCCGAGGCCTTCGACCGCGCCGGCCTCGACCCCGGCAGCTCGACCCGGGCCCTGTGGCCATGGCTCGCGCTGCTCGGGCTCGTGCTGCTGCCGGTCGACGTGGGGATGCGCCGGCTCCGCCTCACCCGCGAGGACCTCCCCCACTGGCTCCGCCGCCTGACCCGCCGTGCGGCGGCACCCGCGACGACCTCGACCACCACGCCCCCGGCCCCACCGGCGAGGGCCCCGGCGACGGAACCCCCGCCGCCAGCGCCCGAGGACGAGCAGCCCCCGCCACCCCCGGAGCCCGAGCCCCCACGCAGCGCCGCCGGCGCCCTCCGCCG
>CAZDIF010000016.1:0-11153 GCA_964505365.1 uncultured Actinomycetota bacterium | reverse complement strand
CCCCGCCACCCCCGGAGCCCGAGCCCCCACGCAGCGCCGCCGGCGCCCTCCGCCGCCGCATCCGCGACAAGGGCGACCTACCTCCCCCACCCCCCTGACCGCCCGAGGTGTGCGCAGGGCCCCGCAGGAAATTTCGCAGACGGTGCACACCTCAACGACCTTCGCGAGGTGTGCACCCAGCCCCCGGGGAAACTTCGCAGGCGGTGCACACCTCACGGCGGAATCGCGGGCGCGCGGCGGTCAGTCCAGGGCGAAGACGCCCTCGATCTCGACCGGCGCGTCCATCGGCAGCACCGCGACCCCGACCGCGGACCGCGCGTGCACGCCCCGATCACCGAGCACGTCGTGGAGCAGGATGCTGGCCCCGTTGGCGACCAGGTGCTGGTCGGTGAACTCGGGGGTGCTGGCCACGAACACGGTGAGCTTGACGAGGCGGAGCCGGTCGAGCTCACCGCCGGCCGCATCACCGGCGACGGCGAGGAGGTTGAGCGCGGCCGTACGGGCCAGCTCCTGCGCCTGCTCGAGGGTGACGGTGTCCCCGCACCGGCCGGTGCGGGGCAGGGCGCCATCGACGACGGGGAGTTGGCCAGCAGTGACCACGTGGCCGTCGTCGACGACGGCGGGCACGTAGGCCGCCGCCGGCCGGGGCGCGGGCGGCAGGGCCAGCCCCAGCTCGTCGAGGCGCTCGGCGACGCCCATCAGGACTCACCCGCGGGGCGCTTGAAGTAGGCGACGTTGTCGACCACGGTGACGAGCTCCCAGCCCTCGGCCCCCCACTGGTTGAGGATCTGCTGGAGGGCGTGCGAGATCAGCGGTGCGGTGGCGTACTCCCAGGTGGTCACGGCGGAGTCCTCGGTCGGCGTGGTGGTCGGGAACGCGTTGGTACCACGGGCCGCCGCGGTGGCGCGACCCGACGGTGGCCGCGACCGGTCAGCTGGCGCGCCGACGGCCCGTGCTGCCGCGGCGGTCGGCCTCGCCGAGGCCGCCCCACACACCGAAGACCTCGCCGGTGGCCAGGGCCTGTTCACGGCACGGCACCTGGACCGGGCACCGGCGGCACACGTCCTTGGCGGCGGCCTCGCGGGCCAGGCGCTCGCGCTTGGGCTCGAAGCGGTTGGGTCCGAAGAAGAGGGAGGGATCGTGGCCTCGACAGGCCGCTCGCTGTTCCCAGTCGCCGCTGTTCGCCAGACCGAGAGGGAACCGAACCCCGCTGTTCAACCCAGGACCTTGTCGTCGACGGCTGAATTGCTCTCGGGGGAACCCTAGGACCGTCGTCCTGTCGTGACCAGACCCGTTCGCTTGCTGTTCGTGATCATGTGCTTGCAGATGCAAGCGCAGGTCAGGTGGTGGTGGCGGCCTCACGGTCCGTCGTCGCGGCCTGGAACGGCTCGACGACCAGCACCGGCCCGTCCACGCCGGTCACGGTGACGGGGGAGCCGACCTTCAGCTTCCGGTCGCCGGCGACGCGGGCGCGCCAGAGTGCCTCGTCCACGTACACGTGGCCCTCGGGGTTGAGCACCGAGCGCACCATGCCGTGGCGTCCGACGAGGTCCTCGAGGTCGACGCCCTCGGGACCCGCCTGGGCCCGCAGGATCACGGTCAGCACGACCACGAAGAACACCAGCACGGTGAGGGTCATCACGATGGCCAGCGCCGGCGGGACCCGCAGCACGCCGGTGCCGAACAGGAACCACGACCCGACGCCGAAGGCCGCCGTGGCGGCGGCGGTGACCCAGCCGAGCCCGGCCAGGGCCGTGTCGAGGCTGTACAGCGCCAGCCCGGCGAGCAGCAGCGCCAGCGCCCACCACGTCACGGGCAGCACGGTGAGGCCGAAGACCGCGAACGGCAGCAGCACGAGCCCGGCGAACCCGGCGACGCCGAAGCCCGGCTGGAACAGCTCGAACGCGAGCGTGCCGAGCCCGAACACCAGCAGCAGGTAGATGAAGGCCGGGGCCGCGGCGGCGTGCAGCAGCCGGGCGAGCACCCCCATCGAGTGCAGCCGCACGCTGACGTCCTGCGATCCCAGCGCCAGCGTGCGGGTCGTGCCGTCGGCCAGCTCGACCTCGGTGCCGTCCAGCTCGGCCAGCATGCCCGCGACGTTGGACGCGACGACGTCGACGGCGCCGGACTCCTCGAGCTGCTCGGCGGTGCGCGCCTCGTCGAGGGCGGCCTCGGCGCCGATCGCGGCGACGCGGTCGGCCGCGTCGGCGGGCGGCGCGGCGCCGGAGGCCAGGTCGACCGGGTCGATGGGGCCGACGGTGGCGACCTCGGACATCGCCCGCACCGGGGCGTTGGCCCACAGCAGCCCGTACAGCCCGCCCGCCTCGGCGCTGATCCCCTGCTGGGGGCTGACGAACACGGCGACCGGCACGGAGGAGTCCCGCACCGCGGCCACCAGCGCCTCGGCGTCCGCGGCGATCGCCCCCGGGCCGTCGAACTGCAGCACGACCAGCTCGACCTCGTCCTCCTGGCCCGAGGCGATCAGGTCCGTGATCGCGTCGGCGACCGGCGGGTCGAGGAAGCCGCGCACCGGCAGCACCTCGACGACCGGCCCGTCGGCCGGGTCCTCGCCCTGGGCCCACGCGGGCCCGGCGGCGAGCAGCGACACGGCGGCCACCAGCGCCAGCAGCGCAGCCACGAGGCGACCAGGGCGGATGACAGAGGGGGAGCGCATGGCGGCGGAGGGTACCCACGGCGGGGGGCCGTCCCGACCGCGGCAGCCACGCCGCAGCCACCGCTGCCCGGCCATCCCGGGCCTGCCGGCGCTGCCGGGACGCCCGTAGACTCGCCCGCGCCCAGACACCACACGAAAGGTCGCCGTGGCGACCATGCCCACGCTGCCAGACGGCCACGACGAGCTGTTCTCGTCGAACGTCGTGCTGGTCACCGGCAAGGGCGGCGTCGGCAAGACGACCGTCGCCGCGTCGCTGGCGATGGCGGCGGTGTCCAGCGGCCGCCGCACCCTGCTGGTGGAGGTCGAGGGCCGGCAGGGATTCTCCCGCACGTTCGGCACCCAGCCCTGGGACTACGAGGAGCGCGAGTTCCGTCCGGACCTGTGGGGCGCCGCGCTCGACCCGGCCGCCGCCGTCTACGAGTACCTCGAGCTGTTCTACGGGCTCAAGCGCGTCCAGTGGGCGATGGAGCGCTCCCACGCGATCGACTTCGTGACCACGGCCGCCCCCGGCCTGCGCGACCTGCTGCTGGTGGGCAAGGTCTACGAGATCGAGGCACGCCGCCGCGACGACGGCAGGCGCATGTACGACACGATCGTCGTCGACGCGCCTCCGACCGGGCGCATCGTGCCCTTCCTGCAGGCCCCCGAGGGTGTGACCGAGATCGTGCGCGTCGGTCCCATCAAGCGGCAGTCCGGCCAGATCAAGACGATGCTGACGGACCCGGCGCGCGTGACCGCGGTGCTGGTGACGCTGCTGGAGGAGATGCCGATCCAGGAGACGGTCGAGGGCGTGCGGATGCTCCGCGACGCCGGCGTGGCGGTCGGCCCCGTCGTCGCCAACCAGGTCGTGGTGCCGCAGGTCGACGACGCCGACCGCGACCGCCTGCAGCGCATCGGCGCGGAGGGGGTGGCCGCACGCGCTGCCGACGTGGGGGTTGACCTGGCACCCGCAACCGCGAACCTGCTGGTGGACGCGGCCGACGCCCACGCGGACCGGCTGGCCCTGCAGGCGGCCCTGCTCGACGACCTCGTCGAGCGGTCCGCGCGGCCGGTGCTGCAGCTGCCACAGCTGACGGGCGCCACCTTCGACGCCACCGACCTCGAGATCCTCGCCGACGTGCTGTCCGAGCAGGTGGGCGAGGACGGGCCGCGCGCCGCCCAGGTGCCCGGCTGGCTGGCCTCCCGGCGGAGCCGGACGTGACGGACCTCGACGAGGCACGCACGCACACGCTGGACCGGTCGGTCCGGCGTGCCGAGGTGCTGGTCGTCACCGGTGCCGGGGGCGTCGGCAAGACCACGGCCGCCGCCGCGGTCGGGGTGGCCGCCGCCCGGGCCGGCCGACGCACGCTGGTGATGACCATCGACCCCGCCCGACGGCTCGCGCAGGCGCTGGGCCTGGACGAGCTCGCCTCCTCGCCCCAGCAGGTCCCGCACGACCTCGGCACCGAGGGGGGCGAGCTCTGGGCGATGATGCTGGACATGCAGTCGACGTTCGACGCGCTGATCGACCGGCACGCCACCTCCGCGACGCACGCTCGCAACATCAAGCAGAACCGGATCTACCGGACCCTGTCGTCCACGCTCGCGGGGACGCAGGAGTACATGGCCATGGAGAAGCTCCACGAGCTGCACGACGAGGGCTCGTGGGACCTGCTCGTGATCGACACCCCGCCGACCCGCAGCGCGCTGGACTTCCTCGACGCGCCGAAGCGGATGACGTCGTTCCTCGAGGGCCGGCTGCTGCGCCTGCTGCTGCAACCGGCCATGTCCGCGGGCAAGGGCTACCTGCGATTCCTCAACGCCGGTGCGACCACCTTCATGAAGGTGGCGAGCCGCGTGACGGGAATGGAGCTGCTCAACGACCTGGCCGACTTCTTCCGCAACTTCGAGGGCATGTACGAGGGCTTCAAGCAGCGCGCCGACCAGGTGCTGGACCTGCTGCAGCTGCCCACGTCCCAGTTCGTGGTGGTGACCTCGCCGCAGCCCCCGCCGCTGCGCGAGGCGCGGTTCTTCCTCGACCGGCTCGAGCAGGAGGGCCTGCACCTGGCCGGCGTGGTCGTCAACCGGGTGCACCCACTGCCGGACGTGGACGTACCCGTCGACGACCTGCGCCACGCAGCCCAGCGCCTGGAGGACCGCGACACCGACGACGACCGGGCCGTGGCGGACGGCCTGCGACTGCTGGCCGACCTGCAGGGCCTGGCCGGGCGGGAGCGCCGCGACGTCGATGCCGCCCTGTTCGGCCAGCGCGTCGGGGCCCTGGTCGAGGTCCCGCTGCTGCGCACCGACGTGCACGACCTCGAGGGCCTCGAGGAGATCGCGGCGACCCTGACTGACTGACCACCTCGCCGTCCCGCGGCGGGCGTCTACCGTGGGCGGCGAGAACCCGGACGCGAGGTGACGATGGACGAGGCCCGCTGGGAGCCCACCGGCCCCGACGCCGACGACCCGCCCTGGGCGGACCGCGACGACGAGGCCAGCGACGACGAGGCCAGCGACGCCGGGACCGACGAGGCACCTGCCGACGACCCGGGCGAGGAGCCCGACGAGGACGTCGACGCGGCGCCCGACGGCGCGGCAGGCCATGCCGCCGGCGGACCCGGCGCGGCGCTGCAGGCACGCGAGGGCATGCCGAGGCCCCCGCAGCCGCCGAAGCGCACCGGCGTGTTCATCGACCCGGACGAGCTGCGCGAGCACGTCGGCGGGCTGCTGCGCGTCATGCTGGGCGGCTACCAGGTCGACGCGTGGGGCAACTTCACGTTCGTCCATGACGGCGCGCGGGTGTTCGTCACCGTCGGGCCGTCGCCCGTCGGGCCACAGGTCGGCGTGTTCAGCGTCACCAACCTCGACGTGAACCTGACGCCGCAGCTCGCGTCGTTCATGGTCACGACCAACCACAAGCTGGGCTTCGGGTCGCTGTCGTACGACACCGACAACCGGGCCGTGTGGCTGCGGCACACGCTGCTGGGCACCACGCTGGACGGGCCCGAGCTGCAGACGGCCGTGGCGGCCGTCGCCTCGACCGCCGCACAGATCGACGACCACATCGTCGCGCAGTTCGGCGGCCGGACCTTCGACGACGCCCCCGAGGACGTCCAGCGCTCCACCCGCCCGCCGGAGACCCCCCAGCAGAACTACCGCGAGGACGACACGGCAAACGTGACCGGGTACCTGTAGGCCCGCGCGGCCGTTGCCCGGACGGCCGCGGTCGTCCCGGCGCGCGTGGGTATCCTCCTCGCGGTGGACGTGCCGCGCGTCCGCCTGCCCGCTCGCCCCCTCCGGGGACCCCGATCCAGACACGAGGACCCGTGAGCGACACGTCCGCCACCAGTCGCGTGCCGGCGCTGGCCGCCCGGGTGGGGCTGATCACGGTGATCGCCCTGGCCACCGGCCTGCTGTTCGGGCTGCTCTTCGTGCCCACCGCCGTGGTCGCGTCCGACACGCTGGACTTCGTCGCCGGCGACGTGCTGGACGTCGGCCCGCTGCCCGAGGCCGAGCCACCGCCGGAGAACTCCTACATCTACGCGTCCGACGGGTCGCTGCTGGCTGAGCTGCGGTTCAACGAGAACCGCGAACCGGCCACCCTCGAGGAGATCCCCGACCTCGTCGAGCAGGCGGTCATCGCCACCGAGGACGCCACCTTCTACGAGCACCACGGGATCAACGTCCAGGCGATCATGCGCGCGGGCCTGTCCAACCTCGAGGCCGGCGGGATCGAGAGCGGTGCCTCCACGATCACGCAGCAGTACGTCAAGAACACCTTCCTGGCCGACCGTGCGACCGAACAGTCGCTGGACCGCAAGATCGTCGAGGCGGTGTGGGCGGTCGAGCTCGAGCGCCGGATGTCCAAGGACGAGATCCTCGAGCGCTACCTCAACCGCATCTACTTCGGCGCCGGTGCCTACGGCGTGCAGGCAGCCACCGAGCGGTACTTCTCCAAGCCGATGGAGGAGCTGACCGTGCCCGAGGCGGCGACCCTCGCCGCGATCATCCGCGACCCCAGCAGCAACAACCCGATCGGCAACCCCGAGGCCGCGAAGGCCCGGCGTGACATCGTGCTCCGGCAGATGGCGATCGCCGGCTTCATCACCGACCAGCAGCGCGACGTCGCCCAGGCCACGCCGCTCGAGATCAACCCCTCCGAGATCCCGCCTCCCAACGAGCCCTTCTGGGTCGACTGGGTCACCGGGCAGCTGATCAACGAGGAGATCGCCGCCTCGGTGGGGCCCGCCGCCGTCGAGGCCATGGAGCTGATGGGCGAGGACCGTGAGGAGCGCATCACGTCGGTCTACCAGTCGGGCCTGCACATCCACACGACCCTGAATCCCGACTGGCAGAAGACCGCCACCCAGGCCATCCGCGAGAACCTCACCTACGAGGACGAACCCCCGGAGGAGATCGCCCAGGAGCCCATGGGCGGCATCGTGTCGGTCGAGCCCGGCACCGGCGCCGTGCGGACGATGGCCCTCGGCCCACACACGTACGGCTCCTGCGAGGAGGACGGCAAGTGGGCCGGCACCACCGACGACGGTCGGCGGCTGTGCACGAAGACCAAGGTCAACCCGCTGGTGCCCATGGGCGGTGGGTCGGGCCGCCAGCCCGGCTCGTCGTTCAAGCCCTTCGTGGTCACCGCGGCCCTCGAGGCGGGACTGCCCCCGGGGTGGGAGACCGATGCGCGCAGCGGCCAGACGCTCGAGGGCTGCGGCCAGGGCGACTACGCCCCGAACAACGCCGGTGGCGACGGCTTCCGGAACATGTACGACGGCATCAAGTTCTCGGTGAACGTCTTCGCGGCCAAGCTGGCGCGCGAGATCGGCCCACCGACGGTCGAGGACCTGGCCGGGCGGCTGGGGCTTCGCAACTGGACCGAGGTGGCCGAGGTCGGCAGCGCGGACTGCTCGATCGGGCTCGGCGCGACCGACGTCATGCCGCTGGAGATGGCCGTGGCCTACGCCACGCTGGCCAACCAGGGCGAGTACTGCGCGCCGTACGCCGTCCAGCGCATCGAGTCGCGCGACGGCCGGACGCTCTACGAGCACAGCCCCTCCTGCAGCCGGGCGGTCGGCACCGACGTCGCCGACCGCGTGGTGGACATCATGGAGGGCCCGGTCACCCCCGGCGGCACCGCCGGGGACATGAGCGCCCGGATGAGCCCCTACCCGGTGCGGGGCAAGACCGGGACGACCAACGACTCCCGCGACGCGTGGTTCGTCGGGTACGTGAAGCAGCTGTCGACGGCCGCGTGGATCGGCTACCCGAACGGCACCCGGTACTACGAGACCGAGGAGCAGGCCGCCGCGGTGTGCCCGACGTACCACGACGGGGTCAGTCCCGACGACGAGGCCGGCAACCCGATCGACTACCCGGACGGCGAGTTCAAGTGCCCGCCGACCATCTCGCTGATGCAGGACGTCCGGATCGGCGGCGACTACTTCTCCAACGTCTACGGCGGCACGATCCCCGCACCCATGTGGGGCGACTACATGACCCAGATCGTGCAGGGGTTCGAGCCGCAGAGCTTCCCGGAACCCGGTCCGCAGCCTGGCACCCGCGTACCGGACCTCAGCGAGGTCTCGTCGGTGGCCGAGGCCCGCGAGATCGTCGAGGACGCCGGACTGAACTTCGCCACCTCGTCGGTCACCCACTGGCGCCCCGAGGGCACCATCATCGGCCAGGACCCCGAACCCGGCACGCGCGTGCTGGCGGGCAGCATCGTCTTCCTCGAGGTCTCCGACGGCGAGGGCGAGGAGCCCAAGGTCCCCGACGTCGTCGGGATGGAGGAGGACAAGGCCGTCCAGACGCTCGAGGACGCCGGCTACACGGTCTCCGTGCTGACCAAGCCCACCAACAAGAAGAAGGAGGACGGCCAGGTCCTCAGCCAGTCCCCCAGCGCCGGCGAGACGGTGCCCCCGGAGAACGAGGAGGGCGAGCAGGCCGAGGTCGTGATCGAGGTCGGCAAGTTCGAGGAGCCCGAGCCCACCGAGACCGAGACCGACGGTGGCGGCGGGAACGGAAACGGCAACGGCAACGGGAACGGCAACGGCGGAGGCAGCGGCTGACCGTGGCGTCCCGGCTGACCCGGACCGCGGCGGCGGTGGCGGCCACAGGGGCCGCCTGCGTCGCCTACGGCACGCTGGTGGAGCGCCGCTGGTACCGGCTGCGACACCGCCACGTCCGCGGCGTCCTGCGCCCGGGCGCGGTCCGGCCGCTGCGGATCCTGCACGTCTCCGACGTGCACCTCGACCCGCCGCAGCAGCACCGCGTCGACTTCCTCGCCGAGGTCGCGCGTGAGCGGGTCGACCTCGTCGTGCTCACCGGGGACCTGCTGGGGGCCGTGGGCGCCGAGGACGCGACCGTCGACGCGCTGGCCCCGCTGACCGCGGACGGCACGCCGGGCGTGCTGGTGCTGGGGTCCAACGACCGGTACGGGCCGACGCCGAAGAACCCCGCGCTCTACTTCACCGACCCGCACCACAAACTGCACGGACCGGCGCTCGACACCGAGCGGCTGCTGGACGGCCTGGCACGCAACCGCGTCACCCCGCTGCAGAACGCCGCGACCACGATCTCCACCGCGGTCGGCCCCGTGGCGGTCGGCGGCATCGACGACCCCCACCTGCCCGACACGGTCCTGCCCCCCGTCGACGTGCTGCGCCCCACCGCCGACGACGCCGTGCTCACCCTCGGCCTGGTCCACGCCCCCTACATGGCGGCGCTGGACCTCCTCGTCGAGACCGGCCACGACCTGCTGCTGTCGGGCCACACCCACGGTGGCCAGGTGCGGTTCCCGCCCATCGGGGCCGTCGTGGCGAACTGCGACCTGCCGCTGGACCAGGTCCGCGGGCTGTCCCGCTACCGGGACCGCTGGCTGCACGTGTCCCCCGGCCTCGGCCACTCCCGCTACGCCCCGTTCCGGTTCGCCTGCCGGCCCGAGGCGACGGTGCTGACGCTGCTGCCGTAGGGGTCGTCCGGCCCCCGCCCGCGGCCGGGGCGTGGTTCGCGCCGCTGCCGACCCCCCGTGTACCCTGCCGCCCGCTCCGCGATGGAGCGATTCCCTCTTCGGGATGTGGCGCAGTTTGGTTAGCGCGCCTCGTTCGGGACGAGGAGGCCGGCGGTTCGAATCCGCCCATCCCGACCAACGGCCGGGGCGACTCGCTCGCCCCGGCCGTGCCCATTTCCGGACCCCACTACCGTGGACCCATGACCCATCCCACCACCACCGCCGTGGCCCACGACCGTGCGCGCCGGCGCGCGGCGGGGACCAGCATCGCGGTCAACGTCGGCCTGTTCATCGTGAAGGCCGTGGTGGGCGTGGCGACGGGGTCGATCGCCCTGTGGGCGTCGGCGGCCGACAGCCTGCTCGACCTGAGCGCATCCGTGTTCGCCTACGTCGGCGTGCGCGTCGGGGGACGGCCGCCGGACGCGACCCACTCGTACGGGCACGAGAAGTTCGAGTCGCTGTCCAGCCTCGTGCAGCTGGCGATGCTGTTCGTGACCGTGGGCATCATCGTCGGCGAGGCATGGGGGCGGCTGTTCGGCGAGCCATCGATACGCACCCCGCTGGCCGGCGTGGCCGTGATCGTGGTCAGCATGGTCGTGGACCTGTGGATGTCCCGCCGGCTGTCGCGAACCGCCTCCGAGACCGGCGGCAGCCAGGCGCTGGAGGCCGACGCCCTGCACTTCGCCACCGACGTGTGGTCCAACATCGCCGTCATCGTGGGCCTGCTCGCGGTGCGGGCCGGGTTCCCCCTGGGCGACCCGCTGGCCGGGTTCGTGGTCGCCGCGCTCGTGGCGGTCACCGCGGTCGGGCTGCTGCGCCAGACGATCGGGGTGCTGACCGACCGCGCACCCGCACCCGAGGTCGTCGAGCGCCTCCACGGCGCCATCCGGTCGCTGCCGGAGATCCTCGACCACCACACGCTGCGGGCCCGGCAGGTGGGCCAGCGGATCTACCTCGACGTCTGCATCGAGGTCGACCCGACGCTGGACCTGCACACGTCCCATGACCTCTCGCACGCGTTGCAGCGGAGACTGCGCGAGGTGGTCCCAGAGGTCGCCGACGCGATCATCCACGTCGAGCCGGCCGGCCATCCGGCGCACCAGGACGATGCCCACCACAGCCACGGCTACGACGCGCTCAGCCGCGGCGTCGACGAGGCCTCGACCGTGCCCGGCCCCGACGACGAGGTGCCCTGACATGGAGATCGCCGACCTGCAGGCCACGATCCGCGACACCTACGGCGCGCGCGACCGCGCCCGTGGCGTCGACGGCACGTTCGGCTGGTTCGTCGAGGAGATCGGCGAGCTGTCCCGCGCCATCCGCCGCCAGGGCCACGACGAGCGCGTGCACGAGTTCGGCGACGTGCTGGCGTGGCTCACCAGCCTCGCCGACCTCTGCGGGGTCGACCTCGACGAGGCGGCCGCCCGCTACCGCGACGGCTGCCCGGTGTGCAGCGCCACCCCCTGCACCTGCTGAGTC
>CAZDIF010000015.1:14671-17095 GCA_964505365.1 uncultured Actinomycetota bacterium | reverse complement strand
CCGATGTAGCTCATCTCGACGCGGTCGCGGACCGGGGGGGTCTCGGCGGTGCGCAGCTCGGAGTAGCGGTCGGTGCGGACCGACCAGACCCCGGTGATGGCGTCGTGGAGGTCGCCGTCGGAGCCGCCGGTGCGCAGCACCTCGCGCAGGTCGGTGCCGCGGGTGGCGAACAGGCAGGTGAACAGCTCGCCGACGGCGGTGAGGCGGGCGCGGGTGCACCCACGGCAGAACGGGCGGGTGACCGACGCAATCACGCCGACCTCGCCGGCGCCGTCGTCGTAGGTGTAGCGCTCGGCGACCTGTCCCTCGGACTTCGGCGGCACGGCCGTCACCGGCCACTGTGCGGCGATGGTCCCGAGGACCTCGTCGGCGGGGACGACGTCCTCCATGCGCCACCCGTTGGTGGCCCCCACGTCCATGTACTCGATGAAGCGCACCGTGATCCCACGCTCGCGGCCGAAGCGGGCGAGCGGGACGACCTGGTCCTCGTTCATGCCCCGCTTGAGGACGGTGTTGACCTTGACGGGCAGGCCGGCGTCCACGGCCGCGTCGATCCCGGCGATGACCGCGTCAACCGGCGTGTTGACGTCGGCAATCGCCCGGTGGACGGCATCGTCGAGGGCGTCGAGGCTGACGGTGACCCGGTGCAGCCCGGCGTCGCGGAGCGCGTCCACGTGTCCCGGCAGCGCCACGCCGTTGGTGGTCATGGCGAGGTCGTCGACGGTGTCGATGGCGGCCAGCCGGGCCACGAGGTCGGGCAGGTCCCGGCGCAGCAGCGGCTCGCCGCCGGTCAGCCGCAGCTTGGAGACACCGACGTCGGCGAAGACCCGGGCGAGGCGCTCGAGCTCCTCGAACGACAGCAGCTGGTCACGGTCGAGGAAGGCGTGCTCGGGCCCGAACACCTCCCGCGGCATGCAGTAGCGGCAGCGGAAGTTGCACCGGTCGGTCACCGAGATGCGCAGGTCGGTGAGCGGCCGTCCCAGTCGATCGGTCAGCGCAGGCTCCATGCGGCCCACCGTATCCGACGTCGACCACGCACCGTGTGGCCCGATCTGACCAGGCCGAAATGGCCCGATCGGGCCCTGTGTCCGACCCGTGGGGATGCCGACACCCTTTCGGACGTGGCGGGGAATCGACACCTGGGGAGGACGACGTGGAGCACGCATCGGCACGAGGGCTGACGAACTGGATTCCCCGGGGCGAACGGATCGACGAGGCCGCCTTCGCCGAGCGCCACCGGATCCTCACCGGGTTCCTCGCCCTGCACCTGCCCGCCCTGTTCGGGTTCGGACTGTGGATGGGCCAGGACCTGCTCCACGTCCTGGCCGAGCTCGCGACGCCGACCGTGCTGATCGCGCTGGCGCTGACGACGCGGCTGCCCCAGCGCATGCGGGGGCTCGCCACCACCGCGGGGCTGGTCTATGCCTCCGCGGTGGTCGTCCACTTCTCCGGGGGCACGATCGAGGCCCACTTCCACTTCTTCATCATCCTGGGCTTCATCGCGCTGTACCAGGACTGGCTGACCTTCGTCTGGGCCATCCTGTTCACGCTGCTGAGCCACGGCGTGATGGGCACGATCGACCCCGCGACGATGTACAACCACGAGGCAGCACTGAACGGCCCGTGGAAGTGGGCGCTGATCCACGCCGCCGCCGTGGCAGTCGCTGCCGTGGGCCAGCTCCTGCACTGGCGCTTCGCGGAGCTCGAGCGCGCCCGGAGCGCGGCGCTGTCCGCCAGCCTCGTCGAGGAACGCCACCGCTCGTCGCTCGTGCGCCTGTACATCAACCTCGCCCGCCGCAACCGGGGCCTGCTCGGCCAGCAGGTGGAGGCCATCGACGCGCTCGAGGCCGACGAGCGCGACCCCGAGCGGCTCGAGCGCCTGTTCCGACTCGACCACGTCACCGCCCGCCTGCGCCGGCACACGGACAGCCTGCTCGTCCTCGCCCAGCAGCAGGCGTCCCGTTCGCGGTCCCAGCCCACGCCCCTGCGCGACGCGGCCCGCGCCGCGGCCGGTGACGTCGAGGAGTACCAGCGCGTCGACGTCGAGGTGGACGGCCGCATCATCCTGCACGGGCCCGTCGTGTCCGACGTCACGCACCTGCTCACCGAACTGATCGAGAACGCCGTGTCGTTCTCGCCGCCGGACACGCGGGTGCAGGTCGGCACGCGCATGGTCCGCAGCGGCCTCGTGCTGTTCGTCGAGGACCAGGGGCTCGGCATGACCGCCGAGGCCCTCGACGCCGCCAACCGCAAGGTGTCGCAGCCCTCGACCCTCGACGACGGCCTCGACCCGCAGCTCGGGCTGCACGTGGTGTCCCGCCTGGCCGAGCGGCACGGCATCCAGGTGCGCCTGCGCCCCGGCCGCAACGGCGGGACGCTGGCGATGGCCCTGCTGCCCACCAGCCTGCTGTACGGCCAGGTCCC
>CAZDIF010000015.1:0-14571 GCA_964505365.1 uncultured Actinomycetota bacterium | reverse complement strand
GCGGGACGCTGGCGATGGCCCTGCTGCCCACCAGCCTGCTGTACGGCCAGGTCCCCGCGCAGGAACCTGGCGCGGCCGCACCGACGCCACCACGCCCAACACCCGCGCGGGCCCCCGCGCCGGACGCCGCTCCCGCGCCCGAACCGGCTCCCGCACCCGAGCCCGCCCCCGCGCCGACGGTTGCCGCCACCACGCCGCAGCCACCGACCGTCAACGGGCTGCCCCAGCGCATCCCGGGCGCATCCGCGGGCACCACCGCCGCCCGCAACGGCACGAGCCCGTTCGGCACCCCGGCGGAAACGGACCCGCCCGACCCCGCGGCCCGCAGCAGCCAGCTGAGCGCCTTCCAGGCCGCCACCCGTGCTGGCCGCCAGCAGGGGGGTGAGTCATGAGCTCCCCGACGTCCAGCCCACCCACCGAGCCGGCCACGGCGCTGCCGCAGCAGGTCGACTGGCTGGTCGACAACTTCACCGAGCAGGTCGCCGGCGTCGCCAACACCATCGTGGTCAGCGCCGACGGGCTGCTGCTGGCGATGTCCCGGGGGCTCGACCGCGCCACCGGGGACCAGCTGGCCGCCGTCACGTCGGGCATCGCCAGCCTCACCGCGGGTGCCGCGCGGGTGTTCGACGGGGGGTCGGTCCAGCAGACGATCGTCGAGATGGACGCCGGCCACCTCTTCGTGATGAGCATCAGCGACGGCTCCCAGCTCGCGGTGCTGGCCAGCCACCGTGCCGACATCGGCCAGGTGGGCTACGAGATGGCCCAGCTGGTCACCCGTGTCGGCCCCGCCCTCACCCCCGAGCTCCGGCGTGAGCTGCACGAGGCACTGCCTCGATGAGCGACGGGCAGGCCACCCCGTTCGTCCGGCCCTACGTCCTGACCGGCGGCCGGACCCGTCCTCGCCGTGCGTCGTTGCCGATCGAGGCGCTGGTCTCCACCAGCCTCGAGCCCGCCACCTCCTCCCGCGTGCCCACGCCGGAGGAGCAGGACATCCTGTCGCTCTGCCGCCCCCGCGCCATCTCGGTCGCCGAGGTCGGCGCCCACCTGGGCATGCCGCTCGGCGTCGCCCGGGTCCTCGTCGGCGACCTCGCCGACGAGGGACTCGTCGAGGTGACCGAGCCCGACGACGAACCCGACGTGAGTCTGCTGAAGGAGGTGCTGCATGGGCTCCTCGTCGACCAGTGAGGCTCGCCGCCCCGGCACGACGATGCTGCGCTCTGCCAAGATCGTCGTCGCTGGAGGGTTCGGCGTCGGCAAGACCACCTTCGTCGGGGCCATCTCCGAGATCGAGCCGCTGCGCACCGAGGCCGTGATGACGCAGGCCTCGGCCGGCCTCGACGACCTCGGTGCGGTCGCCACGAAGTCGACGACCACGGTGGCGATGGACTTCGGCCGCATCACGCTGAACGACCGGGTGGCCCTCTACCTGTTCGGGACCCCCGGCCAGGACCGCTTCTCGTTCATGTGGGACGACATCGCCGGCGGCGCCATCGGCGCCGTGGTGCTGGTCGACACGCGCCGCTTCGACGACTGCTTCGGTGCCGTCGACTACTTCGAGCGGTCGGGCCTGCCGTTCCTCGTGGCCCTCAACCAGTTCCCGGGCGCCACCGACCACCCCGACGACGCCATCCGATCGGCCCTCGCGATCCGCGAGCAGACCCCCGTCCTGCGGTGCGACGCGCGGGAACGCGAGTCGGTGCGCGAGACGCTGGTGGCCGTCACCCGCCACGCCCTGGCCGCCGCGGGCGTGTCCGCCTGATCGTCAGCCGAGCGGGTCCTGCGGGATCGGCAGGCCACGACGCACGTAGCTCATCGCCTCCTCGGGGTCCATGCCGTCGGGCAGCCGCGACCGCACCACGCGGACCGGCACGCCGACCGCGATGGAGAACGGCGGCACCGACTGGTTGACGAGGCAGTGGCTGGCGATCACGGACCCGTGGCCGAGGTCGACGCCGCGCAGGACCGTGGCCTTCTCGCCGATCCACACGTCCGACCCGATCCGCACCGGCGAGGTCACGATGCCCTGGTCCTTGATCGGCACGTCGAGGCGCTCGAACCGGTGGTCGAAGTCGCAGACGTAGATCCAGTCCGCGAGGATCGTCGCGTCGCCGATCTCGACGTCGAGGTAGGTGTTGACGACGTTGTCCCGCCCCATCACGACCTTGGCGCCGAGGGTGAGCTGGCCCTCGTGGGCCCGCAGCTTGTTGTCGTTGCCGATCCAGCACCACGGCCCCACGACGAGGCGACCGTGGCCGCGCCGGGCGTGGAACTCCACCCGCTTGCCGGCGAAGACCATGCCCTGGAAGACGACCTGGTCGCCGCGCAGCAGGGCCTCGGCGCGGCGGTAGAGGTAGCGCCGGTACAGGCGGAGGTGCTCCGGCGCCAGCATCCGCCGTTCGACCGCGAACCGGACGGCCCGGCGCCAGCCCCACCGCGGGTAGTGCAGCCGCATCGGGGGGCGGCGTGCCTGCTCGGGCATGCCCACCTCGGCGGCGAGGTCGTCGGCGAGCCGGCTGGCCCGGCGCAACCCCTCGGCGGCCGTCTCGGCGCGCACCGCCGCGTCGACGGCCTCGCGGTGCAGCTCGCCCGCCTGCTCGTCGAGGTCACGCCGCGTCGCCGCGTCCAGCTCCGGCCCCAAGCTCTCGCTCACGGGACGTCTGGCTTCCGGCCGGAGACGATCAGGTTGTAGAAGAGGTCGCGGGGCACGACCCGCTGCAGGAGCCGCTCGTCCAGCGCGGTGAGCATCCGGTACCCGCGGAAGGCCGTCATCGCCCAGCCGGGCCCGAACGTGCCGGGGCGGGCCGCCCCCTCGATCGTGCGGATCCCCCAGCCCCACCAGTTGGCGGTCAGCTCCTCGGTGACGACGTCGACGTCGGCGAACCCGGCGATGGAGGCCATGCGTTCCACCTCGTCGGGCCGGAAGGTGTGCAGGTCGACCTCGTGCTCGAGGGCGGCCAGCAGCGCCTGCGTGTCGTCGTCGGCGTCCCGCAGTTCCTGGCGGCGGTGGTCGCCCAGGCCCGGCAGCGACGTGACGGCCTTGAATGCCCGGTAGGCGTTGCGCTTGACCACGTGGGAGATCCGGTCGCCCCAGTAGGTCGGCTCGCCGGCCAGGACCAGCTGCCCACCCGGCCGCAGGACCCGCAGGGCCTCCTGGAACGCCCGGCCGGGCACCGGCAGGTGGTGGATGAACGCGTGCCCGATCACCAGGTCGAAGGTGTCGTCGTCGTAGGGCAGGTCCTCGGCGTCGCCCTGCCGGGTGTGCAGGTCCAGTCCCTGCTGGGCGCCGTTCTCCCGGCAGACCTCCAGCATCCCGGACGAGATGTCCGAGCAGTGCAGTTCGCCCGCGATGCACTGGGCCAGGGCGAGGCTGATGGTGAAGAACCCGGTACCCGCGCCCAGCTCGAGCACGCGCCCCTCGACCCGGCCCTCGGGAATGGCCTTGACGAACCGCTCGCGGGCGTAGTCGAGGACGTGCTGGTCGTAGCTGATGTGGAACTTGTCCTCGTAGGTCGAGGCCTCCCAGTCGTGGTAGGCGGCCTGCTTGCCCTTGAGGTCGAGGGCGGTGACGTCGAGCGCCTCGTCGGCGTCGGGGACCGCGGCCATGGCGTGTCCTCCCGGGGAGGTCGAGGTGGTGCTCACCGGCCCGTGAACTCGGCCTTGCCCGGGCCGTGCTCGATGAAGCTGTCGACGCCGATCTGGCGGTCCTCGGACGCGAACGTCTCGGCGAACAGCGAGACCTCCAGCCGCAGCCCCTGGTCGAGCGGCCCCTCGATGCCCTCGTCGATGGCGCGCTTGGCCATCCGCAGCGCCCACGGGCCCGCCGCATAGTGGGCCGCAGCCGCCATGGCGCGGTCGTACAGCTCGTCGGCCGGGTGGACGGCGTCGACCAGGCCGATCTCGGGTGCCTCGGTCATGTCCACCATCCGGCCGGTGAAGATCAGCTCCTTGGCCTTCGACACGCCGACGAGCCGCGGCAGGCGCTGGGTACCGCCCGCCCCGGGGATGATCCCCAGCAGGATCTCGGGCTGGCCCATCTTGGCGTTGTCGGCGGCGAACCGGAAGTCACAGGCCATCGCCAGCTCGCACCCGCCGCCCAGCGCGTAGCCCGTGACCGCGGCGATGGTCGGCACCGGAATGCGTGCCACGCGGTCAAGGGAGCGCTGCAGGGCCGGCCCGACCCGGCTGACGACGTCGTTGTGGGTCAGATCCGGGAACTCCTTGATGTCGGCGCCCGCGGCGAACACCTTCGGACCGCCGTAGACCACCACGGCCCCGACGTCGTCACGCGCGGTGACCTCGGCGGCGCACTCGTCGATCTCGGCCCAGACCTGGGTGGACAGCGCGTTCATCGGCGGCCGGTCGATCCGGATCGTGCCCACACGCGTGTCGCTGTCGACCTCGAGGCGGACGAGTTCTCCCACGGATGAGCCCTTCGACGTGTGCCGGCGGAGCGCGGAGTCTAGTGGTGCGCTCCTGCCCGGCCCGTCCCGTGCCAACGGCGACGGCCACCGCGGTGTCTGTCATCCGCGATGGCCGTCGAAGCCCCCGTATGGCTTCTCACACGCCTCGGGGGCGTGGGAGGGCCACGGCACCACCGTGCCGGGGGGCAAGGCGACGCGGTGGTGCCGTGGCGAACAGGCTGGTGGTCAGGGTCGAGCCGAGTAGGGCATGTGCGTGTCACCGAAGACCGGTGGCACCGCCATGACCTGCAGCCCGAGCAGGAGCAGGATGATCGCGGCGCGGCGACGCATCATGCGAACCTCCTCCGATTGAGCTGACCCCAGCGTGCCCGGGGGGTGTCTCTGGGGTGTCTGTGCCCGCCGATCATGCCTCGTCGACCTTGCGCTCACCTGTCCGATCGGCCGGGGATGGCCGTGTGCCGCGCGTGGCGACGTCCGTGCCCTTCTGGCGCAGACGTGCGAGATCCCGCCGAATCGTGGACGGAGACACCTGCAGGACCTCCGCGAGGTCGTCGACGGTGGGGGCCGTGCGATGGCGGGCGGCCTGGGCGACGAGCTCCGGGATGGCGCGACGCCGGGACGCGGTGTCCTCGTAGGCCTCGCGCGGCACCTCCAGCTCGACGACCCGGAGGTCTGACTCGTCCAGTGGGCGGCCCGTCGGGACGTCCTCCCCGGCCAGCCGGACCGTGACCTGCTGCGGGGCAGCCTCGGCGATGGCCGCGAGGATGGCCGCATGCTCGGGGACCTCCCGGCGGGCGCGGGCGGCCAGGTGGCCGGGCAGGCCCTCGAGGGCGCGGTCGAGCTCGGCCGCCGCATGGCGCAGGGCCTCGTCGGCGTCGGGGGCACCGAGGGCCCGGGCCACCTCGTGGCGGGCGAACCACGCGAGGTGGGCACGGGAGACGGTGCCGCCGAGGTCACCGACGGCCGCCCGGCTGTCCTCGTCCGCACCGGCGGTGTCGCCGGCGGCGAGCCGGACGCGGGCCCGGTCCGCGAGCAGCAGCACGCGCAGGAACGCGACGTCGGCCGTGGTGGCGTCCCCGAGCGCCGCCGTCAGCTGGTGCCGGGCGCCGGCGAGGTCGCCCTCGGCCCGGGCGACCGCCGCACGGGACTGGCGCAGGCGCACGCGCATCAGCCGGTTGTCGCGGGCCCGGGGCCAGGCGATGTCGAGGTGTTCCCGGGCGCGGGCGACGTCGCCCTGTCGCAGCGCGATCAGGGCCAGCACCCGGTGGCACGACGCCATCGTCCGATCCTCGCCGATCCGCGTGAACCAGGCGAGGGCGGAGCGGACGTCGTCCTCGGCCCGCTGGTCGTCCGCGAGCATCTCGTGCCGGAGGACGGCGGCGTTGGCCTCGACGGTCGCCCGGCCGCGCGCACTGCCGATGGCGGTGAACACCCGGGTGGCCGCCTCGTAGCGTTCGAGTGCGTCCGCGAGCCGGTTCGTGCGGTACAGCGCCAGCCCGAGGTTGACCAGCGTCACGCCCTCGCGGCGGGCGTCCCCGATCCGCCGGCACCGGTCGAGGACGTCCTCGTAGGCCTTCACGGCCAGCGCCGGGTCGCCGCCGTTGTTGCGGATCGTCGCCAGCTCCCCGAGGGCACGGATCGCCCCGTGCACGTCGTCGAGGTCGTCGTAGGCCCGGGCCGCCAGCTGCAGCACGTCGGCCGCCTCGTCGAACCGCTCGAGGCCGCGCAGGGCGGTGCCCAGCGCCACCTGCGCCTCGGCGGCCTCCCCCGGGCTCTGGTGCGCCGCGACCGCCTCCTCCAGCGCCTCGACCGCGGCGTCGTGGTCCCCGCGCCAGGTGGCGACGGTGCCGAGCACCGTCAGGGCGCCCGCACGGGCTGCCTCGTCGCCGGCCGTCTCCACCGCCTGGCGCGCCCACTGCTCCGCCAGCTCGTAGCGGTCGGTGTGCACGGCCCACCAGGCACGCCGGCGCATCACCTCGGAGGCGTCCGGACCGACCAGGTCGGCCAGCTCCTCCAGCACGGTCTCCTGCTCGCCGTAGCGGCCGAGGACCGCCAGGACCTCGTCGTGGCGGAACAGCAGGTCGATGCGCGCCTGCACGGAGGCCGGACGCCGGCGCTGGAGCTCGACCGCGCGGGCCAGGTGGCGACGGGCGGTGGCGTACGCGTGCACCGCCAGGGCCCGCTCCCCGGCCTCCCGCCACGCGCGCACGGCCGGTTCGACGTTCCCCGCCGCGTCGTGGTGCCGGGCGATCTCCTCCACGCGGTCGGGGTGGAGCTCGCAGAGCGCGTCGGCGACCCGGCCGTGGATGCTGGCGAGCTCCGCACGGTCGAGCTGGTCGACCACGCCGTGGCGCACCTGGTCGTGCGGCACCGCGTAGCCGTCGGGCGTCTCGGTCAGCAGCCCGCGCCGGAGCAGCTCGGCGGCGGCGTCGGCCACGGCACCGGGCTGGTCCGACACCGCCATCGCGTGCTGCAGCACCTCGAGCTCCACCACGCCGGTCTGGACCGCCACGGTCGCCAGGACCTCGCGGGCCGACGGCGAGACGGCCCGCACCCTCGATGCCGTCAGCTCGCGCAGGGATCCCGGGATCGGCAGTGCGACGTCGTCGTCCGTGCCACCGAGGCGGCCCTGGTCGCGCAGCAGCCGGATGGTCTCCCGCACGAACAGCGGGTTCCCGCCGGTCTCCTCGTGGACCCGCGCCAGCCGGGCGGGGTCGACCTCGCTGCCGACGAGGTCGCGCACGAGGTCGGCGGTCCCGAAGGCCGTCAGCGGCTCGAGGAGCACCCGGTCGGGCGCGGCGGCGAGGTCGATGGCGCGCAGCACGGCCCAGACGTCGTCGCGGGCCCGGGCCTCGGCGCTCCGGTAGCTCACGACGAGGTGGAGGCGGTGGTCGTGGACGCGTCCCGCCAGCCACTCGAGCACCTGCAGCGTCTCGGCGTCCGACTCGTGGACGTCCTCGACGACCAGCAGGGTGGGCTCCAGCTCGGCCACGCCCAGGATCACCCGGACGAAGCCCTCGCGGATCCGTCCGGCCGCCTGCTCGGGCGGGGCGGCGGAGACCGGCTGGTCGACGCGGGCGAGGCGCGGGACGACGCGCCCGACCTCGGCCATCCACGACTCGCCGACCCGCGGTCGCAGCTGGGCGATGCGCACGGGCGTCATCAGCTCGGACACGGCCTCGGCGACGGCGAGGTAGGCGAGGCCGCCGCCCGGGTCGCAGCTGCCGTGCGCCACGGTGAACCCGCGCCAGCGTGCGTCCGCGACGAGCTGGGCGACGAGCCGGCTCTTGCCGAGCCCCGCGTCGCCTTCGAGGAACGACACGGCGCCGACGCCGGCCAGGCTTCGCTCGAGCGCCTCGACGAGCACCGCCCGGTGGCGTTCCCGCCCGACCAGCCGGACGTCGCGCGTGTGGGGCTCCGCGAGGACCTCGCCGGCGCCCGGCGCCGCACCGCGCTGGCGGTCGATGAACTCGGCCAGCTGCTGGGTGGCCCGCGCCGGCTCGGCGCCGAGCTCCTCGGCCAGCACGGAGCGGCACCGTTCGTACTGCCGCAGCGCCTCGGAGGTACGCCCCAGCAGCGTGTACAGGCGCATGACCTCCCGGTGGGCGTCCTCCCGCAGCGGGTCGTGCATGGTCAGCCGGCGGGCGTGGACGAGCGCCTGGTCGTAGGCGCCCTGGGTGCGGGCGAGCTCGACCATCCACCCCAGCGCGTCGAGGTGGAGCGCGGCGAGGCGCTCGCGCTCCACCGTCACCCAGTCGTGGTCGAAGCCGTCGAGCAGGTCCCCGGCGTACAGGTCCAGGGCCGACTCCAGCCGGTGGAGGTCACGCCGGCCGGCGTGGCCGCTGCCGGGCCGGTAGCGCTCGAGGCGGCGTTCGAACTCCTCGACGTCGACCTGGTGGGGCGCGTCGCGGTTGAAGCGGAGGGTGTCGCCCACCGACTCGATGTAGCGGTGGTCGGTCGGCAGCTCGCCGAGGGCGTCCTGGACCTGCCACAGCGTGTGGGACAGCCGCCGGCGGGCGCGGGACTCGGGCACGTCGGGCCAGAACCGTTCGGCCAGCCGCTCGCGGCTGTGCGCCTGGTCGCGGTAGAGGACGAGGAAGGCGAACACCTCGCGGCCGATGCGCGACGGGATCGGGGCGAGCCGCTCGCCGTCGAACGCCAGGCCGAACCCCCCGAGCAGGGTCACCTCGAGGCCCGCCACGCGCCTTGCCTCCTCGTTGCCCGACGCCACGGTACCGAGGCCACCGGGCCACGTGGCACGAGCGGACGGACGAGGACGGGGCCTACGGCGCCAGCGGCCCCGGCGACAGCTCGGCGAAGTCCAGCAGGTCGGCCGTGGCATCGTCGTCGGGTTCGACCCAGGCGGTGCGCAGCGACGGCAGCAGCAGCGGCACGCGGTCCGCCGGCGTGTACACGCGCCCGACCATCCCCTGTCCGACGTGGTCGAGGTAGCGGCGCAGCGGCCGTGCCGGCCCCTGCAGCCGGAACGTGGCGTGGCCCACCCGGGTCCCGCGGGCCGCGTCGAGCGCCACGAGCGCGTCGACGACGTCGCCGACCGCCAGCGGACCGACGTCGACGTCCTCGGGCGGCGGCTGGGAGGCCAGGGCGTCCCGGAGCGCGGTGGTGTCGACCAGCGACGTGCGCACGGCCACGGTCGGCAGGGCAAGGTCGGCCAGGCGCTCCTCGACCGACGCGCAGGCGCGCCGCAGCGGGTCCTCGCCCACGTCCGCGCCCGGCACCGAGCGGACGACCAGCCGGGCGACACCGGCCTTCTCGGCCGCGGTGACCGCGACGTGGAGGTGGAACGCCAGCGCGTCCGCGTCGGCGGCGAGCGGGTCGGCGTGCAGGGCGACCACCGTGTGCACGTCCGTCATGGCCGCGTCCAGCCGGCCCTCGTCGTCGAGGTCGCCGACGGCGACGAACGCCCCGGCCGCCCGCAGGGCGGGCACGTCCCCGGCCCCGGTCGCGTACGCGCGGACCTCGGCGCCGTCACGGCGCAGCGCCTCGACGAGCGGTACCCCGATGGCGGTGTCGGCGGGGACGACGAGGACGGGCACGGGCGCCTCCGGGTCAGCCGGTGTTGCGCAGGCCGGCGGCGATCCCGTTGATCGTCAGCAGCAGCGCACGATCGGTGCTGGGGTCGGGCTCCTCGGCCTCGCGGGTGCGGGCCAGCAGCTCGATCTGCAGGGCGTGCAGCGGGTGCAGGTAGCGGTCGCGGACCGCCAGCGTGCGTTGCAGCACCGGATGGTCCTGCAGGGGCCCGTGGCCCTCGGTGACCCAGGTGACCTGCTCGCGGGTGAGGTCGAGCTCCTCCTGGACGCGGTCGAGCAGGTGGCGGTGCTCGGCCGGGACGAGGGTGTCGACGTACCGCCGGGCGATGTGCAGGTCGGTCTTGGCCAGGGTCATCTCGACGTTGGACAGCAGCGCCTTCATGAACCACCACTCCCGCGCCATGGCCCGCAGCGTGTCGCCGTGGCCGGCCTCGCGCGCCGCCTGCAGGCCCGTCCCGAGGCCGAACCAGCCGGGCACGATCTGGCGGCTCTGGGTCCAGCCGAACACCCACGGGATCGCCCGCAGGCCCTCCAACCCCCGCCCCGCGTCCGGGCGGGACGACGGGCGCGAGCCGATGTTGAGGCGGCTGAGCTCCTGCACGGGCGTGGAGGCGAGGAAGTACTCCACGAGGGACGGGTCGTCGATGAGCCGCCGGTAGGCCTGCCGCGACGCCGCGGACGCGACGTCCATGACCTCGTCGTAGCGGGCGATGGTCTCCCGCGGCTGCCGCGAGGTCGTGTGCAGCAGGCTGGCCTCGAGCGTCGCGGACAGCAGGACCTCGAGGTTGTGCCGGGCCAGGTCGGGCAGCAGGTACTTGTCCGAGATCACCTCGCCCTGCTCGGTCAGCTTCACGCTCCCGTCGACCGCGCCGTAGGGCTGGGCGAGGATGGCCTGGTGCGCCGGGCCGCCGCCCCGTCCGACCGAGCCGCCGCGGCCGTGGAACAGCCGCAGGCGCACGCCGTGGTCGGCCGCGACGTCTCGCAGCTTGCGGATGGCGGTGTGGATCGACCACCGCGACGTGACGATGCCGCCGTCCTTGTTGGAGTCGGAGTAGCCGAGCATGACCTCCTGCACGTCGCCGCGGGCGGCCACCACCCGCCGGTAGGACGGCGTCGACAGCAGGTCGTCGACGATGCGGTCGGCGGCCTGCAGCTCGTCGACCGTCTCGAGCAGCGGGACGAACGACAGGCGCGCCAGGCCCTGCGACACGTCGACCAGCCCGGACTCGCGGGCCGCGACCACGGCGGCGAGCACGTCGGCCGCCCCGCGGGTCATCGACACGATGCAGGTCTGGACGACGTCATCGCCGTACCGGTCCATGCACTCGCGCAGCACGGTGAAGGTGCGGGCCGTCCGGGTGGCGTCCTCGCCGACCCGGGTGGTCAGGCTGGACAGTGGCCGGGCGCCGGCGAGCTCGTGGTCGAGGGCGGCACGGCGGCCTTCCTCGTCGTCCGGGTACTCCAGCCCGTTCAGGGCGAACAGCTCGGAGACCAGCTGGTGGAACTGGCGGCTGTGGTCGCGCACGTCCATCACCGCGATGTGGAAGCCCGACGCCGCGACGACGCGGCGGACCGCGTCCACCCGGCCCGAGGCGACGAGGTCTCCGGCGTGCTCGGCGAGCGAGTCGCGCACGAGCGCCAGCTCGTGCACCAGCTCGCCGGCGTCGCGGTAGTCGATGCCCGGCTGGTGGGCGGTGCCGTCGCGGTGGCGGCGACGGGTCCGTTGGACGCGCTCGAGGCAGTACGACACCTTCAGCCGGTAGGGCTCCTCGCGGTTGAGGTGGGCCAGCCGCTCCCACACCTCGGGCAGCAGCTCGCGGTCGCGCTCGAGGCTGGCCGCGAGGTCGTCGTCGACGCCCACGATGCGTGACGACGCCGACAGCTCGGTCACGAGGTCGGCCAGCGCACGCTCGATCAGCAGCAGGCCGCGCTCGTGCATCCACGCGAGCACCTCGGCGGTGACCTCGGGCGTCACGTTGGGGTTGCCGTCGCGGTCGCCGCCGACCCAGGTGCCGAACCGCAGCGGCTGGCCGGTGGTGGGCAGGTCGACGTCGAGGCGCCCGAGCTCGGCCCGCAGGTCGTCGAGCAGGTCGGGCAGGACCTCGTACAGGACCGACTCGACGTACCACAGCGTCGCCTGTGCCTCGTCGGTCGGACGCGGGGCGGAGACCCGCAGCTCGTCGGTGACCCACAGCAGGTCGACGAGCTCGGCGGTCCGTCGGTCGATCCGCTCGAGGTCGGGGCGGGCCAGCCGGGGGTCGCGGCGCCGGTCGATGAGGCGGCCGAGGTCGGCCAGCTTGGACAGCACCGACCGGCGGGAGGACTCGGTGGGGTGCGCCGTGACGACCGGGCGGACCTCGAGGGCGGCCACCGCGTCGGCCACGGCCTGCGCGTCGACGCCGGCCGCACGGACGCGGTCGATCGTCTCGGGCAGCCAGCCGCGTTCGGACTGCTCCGGTCGGCTGAGCACCATCGACACGCGGTGGCTCTGCTCCGCCACGGTCGCCAGGTGGAAGTAGGTGGTGAACGCCCGGGCCAGCTCGATCGCCGTGAGGGCATCCACGGCACCGAGCCGATCGTGCAGGGCGTCGCGGGCCGTGGCGTCTCCCTCGTCCGCGCGGCGCGACAGGGACCGGATCTCCTCGACCTCGTCGAGCAGGTGCTGGCCGGACTGGCGGACGAGGGTGCGGCCGAGCTCGTCACCGAGCCGCCGGATGTCGCTGCGCAGCGCGGCGTCGAGCTTCCCCCGCCACGCGTCGACGTCGTCGGGGGCGGCAGGTCGGTCGGCCGCAGGGGTCACGGACAGCACCTCGTCGGTCGCGGCAGCGGGACGAGGCCGACGCTAGTGCACGGAGGTCGGCAGCTCGCCACGACCGAGCTCGAGCCGCCCGACCGCCGGCAGCTCCTCGAACTCCTCCTCGAGGCGCCGCCCGGCCGCGGCGAGGTGGTCGGCCACGCCCCGCAGGGCCGGGTCGTCGACCGTGCCCTGCCGCACGAACGCCCCGATCCGCCGGTAGACGCCCGGGACGCGCCACAGGGCGGCCCCGTCCGGCATGTGCAGGCACGCCAGGCCCGGCACGACCGTCAGCGCGGTGCCCATCGCCGCGATCCGCAGCATGACCGTGATGTCGTCGGTCACGAACGGGCGTCGCTCGAGGCTGCCGCCGAGGCCCGTCACCACGTCCCGGGCGGCCGGGCCGCACTGGTCGCAGGGGTGGTCGATCCATGCCTGCTCGCGCAGCACGGCCGGGTCGTGCAGGTCCAGGCCGTCGGGGGCGACGACGTAGACGGGCTCGGTGAGCACGGGCAGGACGAGGAGGCCATCGAGGTCGCGGTCCGGACGGTTCGACCAGTGGTGCTCGACCGCGAGGTCGATGTGGCGGACCCGCAGCTCCTCGAGCAGCTCGTCGCCCAGCTGGACCACCTGCACGTCGATCTCGGGCGACGCGGCGGTGAGGTCGGCCAGCGCCGCCGGCACGAGGTCGACGAACGTCGACGCGAGCGCACCGAGCCGGACGGTGCCGTGCACGTGGTCGGCCACGGCCCGGGCCGCACCCTCGGCCCGCTCGAGCGCCGAGAACACCTCCGGCGCGGCGTCCACCAGGGCGCGGCCGGCCGGCGTCAGCACGACGTTGCGGCCGCGGGGCTCGAGCAGGTCGACGCCCACCTCCTGGCGGAGGCGGCGCAGCTGCTGCGAGACCGCGGAGGGCGTGTAGCCGGACGCGGCCGCGGCCGCCGTGACGGTGCCGGTCGCGGCCACCTCGGTCAGCAGTTGCAGGCGGTGTGGGTCGATCATGAAGCAATACTACAGGAACTGTTCGAAAACGCGCGATGGACCTTCATGGAATGATGGGGCATCGTGGGCCTCGGCCCCCACGGAGGAGACGGCCATGGTGTTCACGACGACGTGTCCGCGGACCGGGGTGACGACGCTGCGCGGTGCCCGGGCCGTGATCGCGACGATCGACGGCCGGGAGGGGCTGGAACTGGTCGCGACGTGTCGCTGCGGCGGCACGGTCCTGCTGCGGCGGGGGCGCCAGGTCGCGCACCGCGACGCCGCGTGCCCGGTGGCCTCGGTCGCCTGACGAACGGCCGGGGAGGACGATCGTCCACCGGCCGGGCCCCGCCCCATCGACCAGTGTCGCGCACGCGCTCGTGCCGGAGGATGGGAGGGTCGAAAGGGAGACACCGTGGACATCGCCATTCCTGACCTGCTCACCTCCGTGCCGTTCCTCGCCGGCCTCGGCGCGCTGGCACTGGTCCTCATCGCCGCGCTGGTGTTCTTCCTGGTGCGCCGGCGCAGCAGCGGGACGGGCTCGCGTGCCTCCCGGCCGCCCCACGTCGAGCCGGGCGACCTCCACCAGGTCGAGCGTGGCCTCGCGGTGCAGCTCCATCGCCGCTGGCAGGACCTGCAGCGCGACTTCGTCGACGCCCCGGCGGACACGCTGCACCGCGCCGAGGCGCTGGTCGCCGAGGCCATGCGCGCGCGTGGCTACCCGGCCACCGACGGCGACGGGCGCCTGGAGCTGCTCGAGGAGCACGAGCCGGCCCACGTGGAGCGCTACCGCCGCCTGCGCGAGCTGCAGGACACGGACGCCAGCACCGAGGACCGCCGCCAGGCGTTCCTGCAGGCCCGCGTGCTGTTCGACGCCCTGCTCCGGGACGGCGTGGAGGGCCAGCCCCGCCTGTTCGCCGCCTCCTGATCGCCCGCCGCTCCTAGCGGTCGTCCATCGCCGCCAGCAGCTCGTCGGCCGCCGCGTACGGGTCGAGCTCGCGGGTGGCGACCCGGCCCGCCAGCGCCTCCAGCAGCGGGTCGTCCTCGTGTCCCAGCAGGTGGAACCGGGCCCGGACTCGCTCGAGGGCGATCTCGCGCACGGCATGGACGGCCCGGTGCCGGTGGCGCTCGTCGATGCGGCCGGTGGCCTCGAGGTGGCGGCGGTGCTCGTCGAGGGTGTCGACCAGCTCGGGCACCCCCTCGTCGCGCACGGCCACCGTGCGCAGGATCGGCGGCCACCACGCACCGCCCTCCCCCGCCTCACCGACGCCACCGACCCCATCTGCGGTGTGCGTGCTCGCGCTGGCGCGCTCCGCGACGCCAC
>CAZDIF010000014.1:15144-17180 GCA_964505365.1 uncultured Actinomycetota bacterium | reverse complement strand
GCGCCCGACGCGGAACCGCCATCGCCATCGTCGCCGGCGTCGCCGCCGGCATCCGTCGCGGTCTGGCCGCCGTCGTCGACGGTGCCCTCGCCGCCGGAGCAGCCTGTCAGCATCAGGCCTGCCGCGAGCCCCACGGCAAGGAATCGAGTTGTCGTACGCATACGTAACCGCCCTTTCGACGACCAGTCTCTCCCGGAACCGGCCGCAGCCGGCGGAGGCCTCCACAGCTACCTCCATCGAGATTGTATACTGTAGACAAGATCGGTCAAGCGTGGTTGGCTGATTTCCGGAGCCCGCCCGCTCTCCGGCGCCCTCCACCCACTTCCGACCTGCCAGAGGCCCCCGTGACGGACGCCGCAACGGCCGAACACGCTGACCGTACGAGCCACCCCGTGCTCGCCTTCGGAACGGTGACGCTGGCCTTCCTCGCCGTGACGATCGCCGAGTCGCTGCTTCCACCGCTGTACCCCGTGCTGGCCGCCGAACTCGGACTGAACCTCTCCACCGCCGGCATCGCGTTCGGACTGCTCACGGGCTCCGTCGCGGTCGGGAACTTCGCCGGAGGATTCCTGCTGGCCCGTCGCGGGCCCCGGACCGGGATCGTCATCAGCGCCGTCGTCGTCGGTGCTGGCAGCCTCGTGGCCGCCACCTCGGCAGAGGCGGTGCATCTGCTCCTGGCGCAGGTCCTCATCGGGCTCGGCGCGGGCATCTTCTTCCCGCCCGGCATCAATGCTGCGGGCCGCCTCGTTCCCCGACATCGACGCGGCCTCGCCATGGGCCTGTTCGGGTTCGCGTTCTCCGGCGGTCTCGCCCTCGCCGCCGGCCTGGCGGCGGTCGGCGCCCGTGTGGACTGGCGCACCACGTTCTGGGTCGCGGCCCTGGCGTGCCTGCTCGCCGCGGGGGTCGCCTCCACCGTCCGGCTCCCGTCCCGGGTCCTGGGTGTTCCCGGGGGTCGCCGTCGGCGGCTCCGGGAGGCCCTCGGTGTGGCCGCCGTCGTCGGCGGCGTTGGCGCGGCATCCCAGTACGGCACCGTCTCCCTGCTCCCGGTCTTCGCGGTCGCCGCCTGGGGGGTCAGTCCCGCCTACGCCGCCGGGGTGCTCGCCGCGGGGCGCGTCGTCTCCGCGCCTGCCAAGATCGTGGTGGGCTGGGCTTCCGACCGGTGGGGAGCCGTGGCAACGGTGCGCGGGATCGCGACGCTGCTGGCGTTGACCGGGGTGGGCTGGGTCCTGGCGCCCTTCGGGGTCGTGGCGGTCGTCGCGGCCGTGGTGTTCACCGCCGGCGTGAGCGCGGTCTTCCCCATCGCCAACCTGCTGGCGGTGGAAGGGTTCGGCGACCGTGGCCCGCTGCTGGGGACCTTCCGCGCGGCCCAGATCGGCATCGGTGCCGCTGCGGCCGCCGTCCTCGCGCCGATCGCGTCGGTCCTCGGTCTGCGCCCGGTCCTCCTGGCCGCGGCTGCCCTCCTGCCGATCACCCTCTTCGGTGTCCGGCATCAGCCGGCACGCACGCCCGACACCACGCTGGCGACGGTGGAGGCCTGACGCGGCTATGGCGCCAGTTCGCGCTGGATGAACTCGAGCAGCTTGATGTGCTTGCGAGTGTCATGCTCCATGGTGTCGACGAGCGCCGCCCACCAGGCGGTGTCCTGCACGCGCGTCACCTCTCGCCGGAGGTCGCGCAGCTCGTCCAGGTCCTCGTGCTCGAAGGCCAGCAGCTCGGCGGTCCTCTGCTGCAGCTCCTGCAGGCCCTCGCCCTCGGTGCGTGCCCCGAACGAGGGCACGCGCGGGCCGCTCAGTGGTCGGTGCTCGGTCTCGGCGCGCAGCCAGTTCGCCATCTCGGCGAAGACCCGGTGGTGGCGGACCTCGTCGTCGAGGATGAGGTGGATGAGGTACCGCAGGCGCTCGTCCGGGGTGTCGTTGGCGAGCTCCCCATACCGGGAGAGGACGTCCCGCTCGGTGTCCATGTGGTGCTCGACATGCTCGACGATCGAGCGTGCCCAGGCCTCGAGATCCATCGCGTCACCTCACTGCCGGGAGGTG
>CAZDIF010000014.1:0-15044 GCA_964505365.1 uncultured Actinomycetota bacterium | reverse complement strand
GATCGAGCGTGCCCAGGCCTCGAGATCCATCGCGTCACCTCACTGCCGGGAGGTGTGCCATCCCGCCCGGTCCATGTATACAGTATGCCATCGCGCCCGGCGCGGGGCGGTGGACCGGCCGCACCGTGACGCCAAGGACTCGTGACGTGAGCACCGAGACGCCACTGCCCGTCCAGGCGGCGCATCGCCGGGCCGTCGTCGGTATGGCGGGCGTGATGGGGCTGGGGACCTGGCTCGGGTTCGCCTTCGGGGTCCTCGCGCCCTTCCTCGTCCGCGACCTCGACCTGCGCGACGTGGAGGTGGGTGCCCTGCCCTCGCTCATGTATGCCAGCGGTGCCCTGCTGGCCGGGTCGGCCGGTCGCGTCGTCGACCGCATCGGGCCGCGACGCACGTGCCTGCTGGTACCGGCCGTGGTCGCCGCGGCGAACCTCGGGTTCGGCCTCGCGCCGGGGTGGGGCGCACTGGTGGTGGTCGCGATCCTCGGTGGCGTCGGGCTCGCCTCGACCAACCCGGCCACGAACCGCCTGGTGGTCGAAGCCCTCCCGGCTGCGTCGCGGGGCACCGCGATGGGGTGGAAGCAGGCCGGCGTGTCCGTCTCCTCGTTCCTGGTGGGTGCGCTCCTGCCGAGCATCGCGACCCAGTGGGACTGGCGGGCAGCCGCCCTGTGCGGTGCCGGCGTGGCCGTCCTCGTCTGGGTGGTGCTGGCCCGCCTGCTGCCACGCCCCGACGGGCCGGACGCCGTGGAGCGCAGCACCACCCGCGACCCGTCCTCCCGACGAGTGCTCGGCACCCCGGTGTACGCGGCCATGCTCGGGGCCGTGAACGGCTCGCTCACCGCGTACCTGGTCCTGTACGGGGTCCGGACCCTCGGCAACGCGGAGACGGTCGCCGGCCTCGCGGCCGCCGTGCTGGGGCTGGCCGCCGTCGGCGCACGGGTCGGCTGGGCCACGCTCGGGACCCGGACCGGGCAACCGGTGCGGTGGCTGCGCTGGATCGCGGTGATCGCGGCCGTCGGGTTCATGGCGCTGGCCCTCCTCCCGGGGGACGACCCCGTCCTGCTGCTCGGCGCCAGCGCGATCCTGGGACTGTCCGCCCTGTCGTGGCAGGCGCTGCTGATGGTCGCGGCCGTCGAGGGCGTGCCCGTGTCACGGGTGGGGCGGGTCTCGGGCACCGTCACCCGGGCCTTCTACGCGGGCTACGTGGCAGGGCCGCTCGTCGTGGGCCTGGCCGCTGACGCCGGGACGCCCTACCGCGTGCTGTGGACGGCCTCCGCCGTCCTGGCGCTCACCGCCGTCGGGGTGGTGCGGTGGTCACACGGGGACGACGGCACCGCCGGTGCGGGGATCGACCGCCACCACGCGGGCTGACCCGGGTCGAGGGCGCAGCGCCACCTGCTGGGCGCAGCGCAGCCCCCACTGTGGCACCTCCTCGACGCGGCTGGCCGCCGCGGTCACGGCGGCACGCACCTCGGGGGGCAGGTCCTCCTCGACCCGAACACCGTCGTCCTCGGGTAGCCACTCCCACCGTGGGGCGGTCACGAGCCGTCCAGGCGCTGGCTGGCTCCCACCGAGGAGCTCGGCGACCAACTGCGCGTTCCACGGCATCTGGTTGGCACCACCGGGCGTGGCGCCAAGGTGCGTGGGGGCCGACCCCGCGGGGCCGACGGCCCACGCCATGAGGGTGGTCGCCGGCCGCCGCCCCACCGAGGGGAAGTTCGGGTGGCCTGGCTCACCGCTGAACCCCCGACCCGCACGGTTGTTGAGGATCAGGTCGTAGGCGGACACGAGCAGGCCACTGCCGAAACGGGGGTACGAGTTGGAGTGGACGATCACCACCACGGTGCCCTCGGCGTCCACCGCGGTGACCATCGAGGTGCCGGCGTCACCGGGCTCGCCAAGGGTCCGTCGCCGGCGCGCGATCGCCGCCTGTGTCGCGGTCCACAGCCCTCCGGGGTCGACGGGCTCGTGTCGCCCGAGCGCGTCGAGCAACGACGGGCCGTGCGTCGGCGCCGGGGTGACCCAGACGTCGTGACCGTGCACCCGGTCCCGGCTCGGAGCACACCAGACCGCCTGCCCGTGGGCCAGGTCCGCGGACGTCAGCACCCCGCCCGCCGTCGCGACGCGTTCGACGATGGCCTCACCCACCGGGCCCTGGAGGAACCCCGTGCCGAGCTCCGCCCACGACGCGAGCGCCCGTGCGTACCCGGGGAACCGGACGACGTCACCAGCCCGCAGCGGGGCCCCACCCGGGAAGTGCACCGTGCCCTCCGGATGGTGTCGCGCCACGAGTTCGGCGGACTCCTCCCCGAGAACCTGGCAGATCGATGCCCAGACCACCCCCTCCCGGGCGACCGAGATGGCCGGTGCCACCAGGTGCGCTCGGTCGTGGAACGCCCGATCGGCAAGTGCGGCGTAGCCCGCCGGTGCGGCAGGCACCCCGACGGAGGTCGGTCCGGTCTCCGCCAGCCCCCCGCGACGAACGGCGTCGGCCAGGCCCGCCGGCGCTCCACCGATGGCCAGCAGGCATTCGGGTTCGTCGGCATCGGCGGGCAGCACGATGGCAACGAGGTCACCGCCGAGCCCGCACTTGGGGGGGAGCAGCACGGTCTCGGCGAGCGCGGCGACCACGGCACCGTCGTAGGCGTTCCCGCCCTCGCGCATGGCCTGCGCCCCGAGCGCGGCAGCCAGCGGGGCAGCGGCGCCGACCACGCCTCGAACGCCGCGACCGGTCTGCTGCTCCGCCATGACCTGGCCCGGCCCCGCGACCATGCCACCCACGGTCAGGTTCCCGACCGCATGGCGACGGCCTCGAGCTCGATGGGGGCGTCACCGGGCAGGCGCGAGACCTGCACGGCCGTTCGTGCGGGCCGCGGTGAGGAGAACGCGCCCCAGAACGCCTGGTTGAGGGTTGGGCGCCAGTCGAGATCGAGGAGGAAGACGGTCGTCTTGACGACGTCGTCGAGCGTGAAGCCGGCTTCGCGGAGCCGATGCTCGAGCACGACCAGGACCCGCTCCACGGCCCGGTCCCGGTCCCGTGCGAGGCTGCCGTCGTCCTCGTACGGCAGCACACCGGACACAAAGGCGGTCACCCCGTCGGGGCTGCGCACGGCCGTGTAGGGATGGTCGACGGACTCGGGGTGGGACAGCTCCATGGGGTTCCCTCTCGGACGCGATCGAGCCCGCACCGCGTATCCTCGCAGACGGAGACGGAGCCCGTTGGTTGTTGACAACCCTGACGGGATGTATACAGTATACGTACACCATCGTCGGCGGTCGCAACCCCGGATTCGTGCACCGCGTCGCCGGCCCGAGCAGGAGGAAGGCCCCCCGATGGCTGACATGATGTCACGTGACGAGTTCCGCACCGCCCTGGAGGATGCCATCAAGGGCGGCGGGTATGCCAAGGACGCCAACTTCAGCGTCGCCTGGTCCGAGGGCAAGCTGGAGCGCAAGCACTTCGCCCGATGGGCGGAGAACCACTACCACTACGTCGGCCCCTTCGCCGACTACCTGGCCTACATCTACGCCAACACCCCGGACCACCTGACGGACGCCAAGGACTTCCTCCTCCAGAACATGTACGAGGAGGAGATCGCCGACGTCCGCCACACCGACCTGCTCATCCGGTTCGCCGAGGCGTGTGGCACGACGCGCGAGCGTGTCGAGGACCCGCGCAACATGAACCCGGTGACCCGCGGCCTGCAGGCGTGGTGCTACGCCACCTCGATCCGCGAGCACTACGTGGTCGCCACCGCCGCGCTGGTCGTCGGCCTGGAGTCCCAGGTGCCCAGCATCTACCGCAAGCAGCTGCCGCCGCTGATCGACAAGTACGGGTTCACGGACGAGGACGTCGAGTTCTTCGACCTGCACATCACCTCGGACGAGATCCACGGCGAGCGCGGGTACCAGATCGTGCTCGACGGTGCCGACACACCAGAGCTGCAGCAGCGCTGCATCCAGGTCGTCGAGGAGGGGGCCGAGATGCGCTTCTCCTACACGAAGGGCCTGTACGAGTGGTACGTCAAGGACGACCTCGAGGCCCGCGAACCCGCCACCGTCTGAGGTCGGACGTCCTCACACACCCACCACGACGAGGGGCGGCCGGGGCCACCCGCGCCGCCCCGTCGCACACGACCACGCAGGGACCTGCCACCATGCCCTCCATCCACTTCGAGACGAGCGGGAAGACCGTCGAGTTCGAGGAGGGCGAGGAGGTCAACCTCCTGCGCGTGGCGATCCGCCACGACGTCGGGGTGCCGTACAAGTGCGCCAGCGGGAACTGCGGGACCGACCGCATCCACGTCGAGGAGGGTGCCGATCACCTCTCCAGGATCCGGCCGAAGGAGCGTGAGCGTCTCGGCGACGAAGTCGACGAGGGGTATCGGCTCGCGTGCCAGACCTACGCCAGCGGTGACGTGGTCGTGACCTGGGACCCGGACCGTAAGCCCCCAGCGATGCCCGCCCGCAAGCGCGAGAAGCTGCGCGAGTACTGGCTGTCGAAGGAGGACGACGCGTGACCGATCGAGCCGACGTGGACGAGGACCGCACGGCGACGGCCGAGGACGTGCCGGAGGGCGCCTGGGTCGAGGTGACCACCGTCCCCGAGATCCGTCGGGCCCGCAAGATGCTCGTGCAGGTCGGGCGGCACAAGGTGGCGCTGTTCTGGCACAAGGACGACGTCTTCGCCCTGCAGAACACCTGCATGCACAAGAAACGGCACCTGGTCAAGGGCACCATGCTGGGCGACCGGGTCGTCTGTCCGGGCCACCAGTGGGCCTTCGAGATCGAGACCGGTTACGAGAGGTCCCAGGACGCGTGCCAGCCCACGTTCCCGGTGCGCATCGAGGACGACCGGGTCCTGGTCCAGAACGCCAAGCGCGTGCTGGTCGAGGACACCACCTGGACCCCGGACTCGCTCAACCGCTGACCCGGTACGGGCCACCATCGCTGGCCCGGCTGTCCGTCCGGACGGGGGACGGGAGGAACACCCGCGCCCGATAGGGTGTTCCTCGTTGTGAAGGGCTTCACGAGCCCGTCACGTGCCGTCTCCCGCCGAGGTCTCCCACCATGGCTTCTCCCTCCCTGTCCCATGGCATCCACGCGATCAGCGATGCCGACCGGCTCCACATGCCCGGCCACGACACCCGCTTCGCAGGCGGTGTCCTTCCTGGCCCGGCGCCCGAGCCGCCCGTGGTCGAGCGTGTGTGGCCGAACCCGCGGGCGTGGTTGGCCCTGCTGCGGCGCCCCACGGCCCAGCCCAGCCACTGATCCCGAGCGGTCAGGCGTTCGCGCCCTCGCGACGCTGCCGCGCGTCCGCGACGAGCCCGGCGACGTGCTCCATCTCGCCACGGTCGAAGCCCCGCAGCGTGGTGGCCCGCACGTTGCCGCGTGACGCCATGTCCAGGCCGACCGCATGGGCGGTGGCCTGGTCCGGGCACTCGGCGACCATGACCATGTCGAAGGGGCCGACCGTCCAGTAGGTCTCGAAGATCCGGACCCCCAGCTCCTCCATGGCGGTCACCGTACGCATGGCCCGATCGACCGAGTTGGCGGTCTCGCGCAGACCCTGGTCGGTCCAGTTGAGCAGGAAGACGTACGTCTCGGCTGACTCGGTCATGTCGTGCTCCTCGTTGCGTTCGGTCAGAAGCTGGTCAGAACCCCCGGGTGGCGCCCCCATCCACGGCCAGCGTGGCCCCGGTCACGAAGCTGGCCCGGGCACTGCAGAGGAAGGTCACCACATCGGCCAGCTCGTCGGCGCGGCCGAGCCGCCCCAACGGGATCTCGGCTTCGTGCCGACGGCGCACCTCGGCGGCATCGACGCCGTCGTGATCCGCCAACCAGGTCTCGAACCGGGCCAGACCCGGTGTGTCGAACTGGCCCGTCACCACCACGTTGACCAGGACGCCGTCGTCAGCAAGCTCCAGCGCCAGTGACCGGGCCGCGGCGGCCACCCCGCTCCGGAAGACACTCGACAGGGCGAGCTCGGAGGTGGCCTCCACGACGGAGCGCGCCGTCAGGACCACCACGCGGCCCGCCTCGGAGGCACGGAGGTGGGGGGCGGCGGCACGGGCCGCCTCCAGCACCGGGCGCAGCATCGCCCGGTAGGCGCGGTCGTCGAGGTCGCCGTCGGCGTCCAGGATGCCGCCGGCTCCCCCGCCGCCGGTGTTGCACACCAGCACATCCAGGCCGCCCAGTTGGTCGACGGCCGTCTCGACGACCATGGCCGCCGTGCCTGGCTGCGTGAGGTCCCCCGTTGCCACGACGCCGTCCCCGAGATCCGCGGCGACCTCCTTGGCCCGGGCCTCGTCGCGTCCGTGGACGGCCACGCGGGCTCCCTCGGCGGCCAGGTCCGCCGCCACGGCCCGACCGAGCCCCGACGTCGAGCCCAGGACCAGCGCGCGACGACCTTCCAGCCCGAGGTTCACACGCCACCTCCCGGGTCCCCGAGCATGACCGTGCGGATGCGCGTGTAGAAGTCCATCACGGTTGGCCCGAGCTGCTCCTTGTGGGTGGAGGTGCCCGACTGGCCGAACCCCCCGAAGGGGGCGTTGAACGCCGCCCCGACCGTCGGCCGGTTGACCTTGACCATGCCGGCCTGGATCTCCCGGGTGAACTGTTGGGCCGCCGCCAGATCGCGGGTGCACAGCGAGGCCGTCAGGCCGTACTCGGTGGCGTTGCCGCGGGCGATGCCCTCGTCCAGCGACGTGATGCGCTCGAACCCGACCACGGGACCGAAGACCTCGTTGCAGGACACGTACGCGGACACGTCGACGTCGACCAGCACGGTGGGGGGCCAGAACCAGCCATGAGCGAGATCGCCCTCGGTGGCCCGCTCGCCCCCGACCGCGACGGAGGCGCCTGCCTCGACCGAGGCGGCGACGGCATGCTCCATGTCGCCGACAGCCCGCTCATCGACCAGCGGGCCCATGGTGACCCCGTCGACGAGGCCACTGCCGAGCACCTGCGCTCGTGCCCGCTCCACGACCTTCTCGAGCAGCTCATCGTGCACGGCCTCGTGCACGAGGATGCGCCCCGCACCGGTGCAGGCCTGCCCCGACATTCCGAAGCTCGACCGTGCGACCACCGCGGCAGCATGGTCGATGTCTGCGTCGTCGAGCACGATGATCGGGTTGTTCCCGCCGAGCTCGAGCTGCACACGACGGCCGAGCCCGACCGCGTCATGGATCCGTCGCCCCGTGGCCGTCGAACCGGTGAAGGTGATCGCGTCGACGTCGACGTCCTCGACCAGGTACCTGCCGGCGTCGAAGCCGTGGACGATGTTCACGACCCCGGGTGGAAGGCCGGCCTCCTCGAAGGCGGCAGCGAGCCGGTCACCCATCCCGGGCACCATCGGTGACGGCTTGAACACGACCGTGTTGCCCGCGGCCAGGGCCGGTCCGATCTTCCGGCTGGCGAGGTTGAGGGGGAAGTTCCACGGCGTGATCACGCCAACCACCCCGATGGGCTCACGCACGGCGGTGACCGACGCACCAGGGTCGTCAGAGGGGAAGGTCCAGCCGGTCAGCCGCAGGGCCTCGCCGGCGTACAGCTCGAGGTTGCGCGCGGTGCGACCGGCCTCGTTGCGGGCCGCCCCGAGCGGCTTGCCGGCCTCGCGGACCATCAGGCGTGCGTTGTCCTCCACCTGCCCCCGGAGCACCGCGGCGGCCTTCTCCAGCAGTTGGGACCGCTGGGTCGGCGTCGTTGCGGCCCAGCCCGGGAAGGCCTTCCGGGCGGCGCCGACGGCCGCCCCGACATCCTCGGTCGTGGACTCGGGCGCCCGGGTCACGACCTCGCGGGCGTCGGCCGGGTCGTGGCGATCGAAGGTCGCGCCGTCGCTGGCGGCCCGATGGTCACCGCCGATGCGGTTGCTCACCTCGTGCATGGTCGGCCCTTCCTCGTTGGGGGTCGCGGTCACTCCCACTTCGAGTAGTCGGCCTGCTTCCCGAGCGAGTCCATGAGGGCCTCGATGCCAGCCTTGCAGCAGGCGATGTCCTGCTCCCCGTTGCCGCCACTGGCCGCGATCGATCCGACCACCTCGCCGTCGACCTCGATGGGCCACCCACCGACGAAGATGGTGAACCGGCCCTCGTGCTGCGTCATGATCCCGAACGCCTCCTCGCCCGGCACCGCGTTCTTGTAGAAGTGGGTGGGCTTGCGGTGAGCCGCGGCCGTGAAGGCCTTGTTGATCGCGATCTGGACGCTGGAGACCTTGCCGCCCTCGAGTCGGCGCAGTGCGATCGGGTAGCCAGCATTGTCCGCGACGCACAGGACCTCTGGCACACCGATCTCCTCGGCCTTGGCCTGGGCGGCGTCGAGCACCAGGTTTGCCTCGTCCAGGGTGAGGGTGGTGACCTGCTTCACGGTAGGGACTCCTCGTCGTCGCCTCGCCGCGGCGAACGGGACCCGCCGCGGCTGTTCGTATACTGTATACCTAGTTCTAGCGCAGCTGGCCTCGCCACGCAAGGAGACGGGACGTCAGCCGACGACGGCCTCTCCGGATTCCTCCCGCGCCTGCCAGTAGCTGTCGGCCGCGGCCTGGACGTGTCGCAACGCGAGCTCCGCCGCGGCATCCTCCTCGCCGCGTTCGATGGCGTCGGCGAGCAGCACGTGCTCATCGAGGGAGTGCTGGCCCCGCGGGCTGCCGGCCGTGCGACTGAAGATCCACTTCATCCTGCCCCGCAGCTGGAGCATCACGTCGCGCAGGTACCCGTTCCCCGAGACCACCAGCACGAGCTCGTGGAACTCGGCGTTGAGGTCGGTCAGCTTCGAGGCGTCGTCCTTGGCCAGGGCCGCCTGGGCCCTCTCGAGGATCCGCCGCATCTGCTCGACGTCCTCGGGCTCGGCGCGACGGGCGGCCAGCTGGGCCGCGAGGCGTTCCAGGGCCATCCGTACGTCGAAGATGTCGCGCACCTCCTCGTCCGACAGGGTCGCCACGATCGCGCCCCGCCGGGGGATCATGTCGATGAACCCCTCGGCCTGCAGGACGCGCAGGGCCTCCCGGACCGGGTTCCGTGAAACGCCGAGCTCGCGTGCAAGGCGATCCTCCACCAGGTGGGACCCCGGCGGGTAGTCCCCGTTGACGATCAGGCGGCGCAGCTCGTCGCAGACGATGTCGCGCAATGGTCGATGGTCCCGTCCAAGGCTCACAACCTGCTCCTTCCCGGACCACGCCGCATGCACCGTAGCCCGTTCGACCATCCAGACCGGGGCGGCCCTGTCGCCGGTCGTCCGGTCCCGTTGCCGTCCACGACGACGTTGTATACAGTATCCAAAGGACAGCCGACTGCAGCATACCCCTGGCTGGCCACGACCGACCGCGCACCCCGGACGAGGGGAACCCCACGTGTCCAGTTCGGCCCTTGCAGCCGTGTGGTCCTGGACCCTGGCCGTGCTGCCGATCCCGCTGTTGGTCGTGCTGGTCCTGCGCAGTCGCTCGTCGACCGCCATGAAGGGCATCATCACCGCCGGCGTCGCGATCGCGATCGGCGCGGTCGCGTTCGGAGCGGGCCCGGCGGTGCTCGCCGTCGGGGTCGGCAAGGGCGTGTGGACCGGCGTGTGGATCCTCTACGTGATCTGGCCCGCGCTGCTGCTGTACCACGTGGCTGCCCGGGCCGGGCTGGACCGCATGGGGAGCGTGTTCGCCAACGTGCTGCCTCGGGAGGTCGAGAACATCCTCCTGGTCGCGTGGGTGTTCCCATCGTTCATCCAGGGAGTTGCCGGTTTCGGAACCCCCATCGCGGTGGCGGCCCCGCTGTTGTTGGCGATGGGGGTGTCGCCCGTCATGGCGGTGGCGTTGCCCCTGGTGGGCTACCACTGGTCGGTGACCTTCGGGTCCATGGGGTCGTCGTTCTACATGGGCGCCCTGACGGCAGGCCTCGGGGGGGCCGAGCAGGGCCTCTACGCGCGCGAAGCGGCACTGATCCTCGGCAGCAACATGCTGGTCGCCGGTGTGCTCGTGTGCCTGCTGCACGGTGGGTGGCACAGCCTCCGGCAGGGACTGCGCATGCTGGTGGTCACGGGCGGGGCAATGTTCGTGGCCCTGACCCTGGCGGTCCGGGTGGAGCCCGCGGTGGGCAGCCTGGCTGCCGGCGCCGCGGGGCTTGGCTCCGTGCTGCTCCTGCGCGCGATGACGACACGGGCCACCACGACGCGACCCGTCCCCTTGCCCGCGGCGGCCCGAGTGCCCGCGGCCGTCGGTTCCACACCCGACGCGGCGCCGCCGACGGTTGCCGGGGGAGCCGGTGACGCCGGCCACGGGACCCCCGCCACGCCGTCTCCTCCTCGGCGACCCCTGGTCGTGCTGCTGCCCTACGCCTACCTGCTGCTGCTCGTGCTGGCGGTGTTCCTCCCCTCGGCGTCCCGCACGTTCGTCAAGGAGCACCTGCTCGTCGGGCCGTCGTTCCCCGCGACCGAGACCTCCCTCGGGATCGTCAACGGGGCCGTCGGCCCGTACACCCCGATCGCCCTGCTGGGCCACCCCGGCACCTACATCCTGCTCTCGGCGGTGCTCGGCTACCTCACCTACCGGGCGACCTGGACGTGGCCGGACTCCTCGCTGGGCGCGACCCTGCGGGACTGGTTCGCCCAGGCCCGGCGTTCCAGCCTCTCGGTGATCGCCCTCACGGTGCTCGCCACCGTCATGGTGGACACCGGGATGGTGCGCACGATCGCCGAGGGCGCCGCAGCCGTCACCGGGAGCCTCTTCCCCGCCGTGTCGCCGATCATCGGCGGCATCGGCTCGTTCACGACCGGCTCGACCACCACCTCGAACGCCCTGTTCTCGGCCCTGCAGCGAGACGTGGCGCAGCTGATCGCGATCGAGCCCGCACACCTGCTCGCGGCCCAGACCTCGGGTGGCAACGTCGGCAATGCCCTGGCTCCCGTGGTGATGCTCATCGGCGTGACCGCGGTCGGTGCCGAGGAGCAGATGGACGCCGTGTTCCGCAAGGTCGTGCGTCCGGTCATCGTGCTCATGGCCGTCGCAATCGCCCTGACGTTCCTGTTCATCGGCCTGCGCTGACCGGCGCGGCCTGAGACCGAGGAGAGTTGCCCGTGGCACGCATCACCGGTTCGTTCGTCGCCCTGATCACGCCCATGAACGAGGACCGCTCGATCGACCTCGGGGGGTTCCGCGCCCTGCGGGACTTCCATCGCCGGCACGGGACCTCGGCGCTGCTGTACATGGGGTCCTCCGGCGAGGTGTCGATGTTGAGCACGGAGGAACGACGTGGGATCGTCGAGGCCACCGTCGACGGCAAGCAACCCGACATGCCCCAGTGGTACGGCTGCACGGGTCCGACGACCGAGGCGACCATCGCCCATGTCCGCCACGCCGCCGCCGCCGGCGCGGACGGCGCGGTGATCGCCGCACCTCCCTACGTGTGCACCAGCCGCGAGGACATCACCCGGTACGTGCTCGACGTGGCCGAGGCCTCGACGATCCCGATCGGGGTGTACAACAACCCGCCCCGGGTGGGCACGGACCTGCACACCGAGGACCTCCTGCGGCTGGCGGCGCACCCCAACGTGCAGGTGCTCAAGGAGTCGACCTCGCGGGTCGGCCAGGTGGCCGAGGTGCTGCGTGGCCGCCCCGAGGACCTGTCCGTGATGTGCTGCTGCTCTCCCGGGCTCGGGCTGGTGGTGCCGACGATGTCGCTCGGCGGCGACGGGACCGCGAACATGAGTGGCAACCTGGTGCCGGCCGAGATGGCCACGATCTCGCGCCCGTGGAGGGGCGACGGGGAGGCAGCCGCGTTCCGCGAGACCTACCTGCGGATCCTGCCGCTGATGCAGTTCGTCTACTCGCGGGTGAACCCGATCCCGGTGAAGTCGTTCATGGCTGCCGTCGGACTGCCAGCGGGCCCACTGCGTCGACCGCTGCAGCCGCTGCCGGCCGACGAACTCGCTCGTGGGCTGTCGGTCGCGGCCGAGCTGGGCCTGGAGGAGGCCTACGGCTACGACCTGTCCCGGACTGCCGCCGCCGTCTGACCGGCGGTCAGCGCCGGCCATGCCTGGCGGGCTCGGGCGCACCGGCGGCCAGGACCGCCAGGGCGAGCAGGGAGGCCAGCAGCACGCCCAGCGCGGCCTCGAACCCCCCGGTCCAGTCACGCAGTGCCCCGAGCAGGGCCGGCACCCCGGCCGCCACGGTGTAGCCAGCACCGAGCACGACGGACGACGCGATGGCGGCCGACGGCACGTCCGGGGCCGCGTCGAGCGGCAGCGTCAGGGTGACCGTGAAGAGCACCGACAGCCCGACACCGGCGGCCACGGCCCACAGGTGCCCGGCGGCGGGAGCGACCACGAGTCCGACCACGGCCGTGGCAGCCAGACCCGCCCCCACCCACAGGTAGCCACGGCGACTGCCGATCCGATCTCCCAGGCGAGGGACGGTCAGACTGGTGGCCAACCCGACCACGTTGAGCAGGGCAAGGGCCGCGCCCGCCCGCGCCTCGGTCCATCCGGCATCGACGAGGTGGCTGGGCAGCCACGCGATGAGGCCGTAGAAGGGCACCGACTGCAGCGCGAACAGCGCGGCCAGCCGCACCAGCGCCGGGACCCGTCGAGACCGTGCCGGTCGGGGCCCGTCGAACATGGCCGGGGTGTCGGGCCCGGCGGCGACGAGGGTGCGGCCGACCAACACCCACGGGACCGCGACCAGCAGGCTGGCGAGCGACAGCACCAGCAACGAACCACGCCACCCGCCAGTCAGGTCGGCGAGCGGCACCGCCACGAGGGCCGAGGACGCGGCCCCGGTCTGGATCCCGGCCACGTACACCCCCGTGGCCGTCAGGGGACGGGTCGCGAATCCCTGCTTGACGACGACCGGCAGGAGGGTGCCGGCGAGCGCGACGGCCACGCCCACGGCGACCGTGGTGGCCAGCACGCCGGTGGCGCCAGGAGCGACCGCCCGAGCGGTGCCGGTGGCGGCTATCGCCATGCTGGCGATGGCGACGCCGCGTGCGGCACCGATCCGTCGCACGACCGGGGACACCAGCGGCGCGAACAGGCCCATGCACAACACGGGGATGGTGGTCAGCAGCCCGGCCCAGAGGAAGGACACGCCCAGGTCGGTCCGGATCGCGGGGACCAGGGGGCCGATCCCCACGATCTGCGGACGCAGCGTGATGGCAGCCGCAAACAGCGCCGGGAGCACCAGCCGTCCGGCGCGCCCGAGCTGCACCCTGGTCGTCGTGTCCACACCGCCCACGTCCCGCGAGATCGCGAAGGCTACCCACCCGTCTCAGGCAGCCCCGGTCACGCAGGATGGTGGGTGGCGTGCCGAGCGACATGGTCGTCCATCAGGACGCGGCTGGTGGCGGTGTCGCCTCGGGTGGCAGCGTCGACGATCGCACTGTGCGCAGAGGTGGCCTCGCCGACACTGCTCGAGAGCAGCCGAGCCAGGTCCTCGTCCCGGTTCGCGCGGCGCACCAGGGCGAGGTTCGTCGCGATGGCCAGGTGGGCGAGCACGGGATTCCCGGACAGCCGTGCGAGCAGGGGGTGGATGGTGTGGAACATCCGGTTGCGGACGCGGTCGCGCTCGACGATCGTGCTCTCCTCGTCGAGTCGACGACGCAGCCGGGCAGCTGCCTGCTCGTCCAGCGTGGTGCTGGCCCGCTCGACCGCATGCACCTCCAGGGCCTGCCGGGCGTGGAGGAGTTGCCCCGGAGCGACCTCGGCACGGTCGAGCAGCAGCGCAAGGAGTTCGGCGCTGGGCCACGGATCCGGCGTCGCGACGGCCAGGGTGGCCTGCGGGCCCGGCTGGTGGGTGGCGAGGCCGTGATATTCGAGCCAGACGGTCACGTCCCGGAGCGTCCGCCGGTCGACACCGAGGCGTTCGGCGACCTCCTTGTCCGTGCCGATGACCTCACCGGGCCCCAGCGCCTGGTCGGTGATCCACTCGCACACGGTCCGCGCGAGCCCGAGCAGGCCGGTGTCCGCTGTGGTGGGCAGGTTCGGCACTGTCGTCGTCCCGGAGCAGGTAGCCAGGTCCGCGGCCAGGAGTTCGGCGGCATGGGGAGCGTCGCGGGCAGCCACGGCAGCGACGATGGCGGTGTGCGCTGCCGCCTCCGTCGGGGCTGTCGAGGCCAGGAGTTGCAGTAGCTGCGCGAACAACGACAGGACGGGGTTGCCGGCGACGTCAACCAGTCGCTGGCGGAAGTCCGGGTCAGCCAGCTTGTCGGGGTTCTGGTCCGTGTCGACGAAGGCCTCCCAGGCCGGCTCGTCGGGGTGGGTACACGCGCATCGCACGGCCAGGCCCTCGACGACGCGGCGGGTGTCGAGCACGTCCTCGGCGGTGGCACCGTCGGCCCGCAGGTGCAGGGCCGCTGCCGTGACGGCGACCTCGACATCAGGGTCACCGACCACGAGGCCGTCGGGACCGTCGCGGACGGTGCCGTGCTGCCGCAGAACCAGGAGGGCGTCGCGCACGGTGCCGGGCGTGGCGTCGTGACGGCGAGCCAACTCGGCTTCGTCGACCAGCGGGGTGCTGGGCGGATGGTCGCCGGAGAACGTCTCCTCCTCGATGGCGCGCACGACTTGGCGGACCCGGGTGGGCAGGCTGGTGTCGTCGACCCTGGACGGGGCCCGGTCGAGGATGGCGCTGGCGGGCTCCCCGGTCTCCCGGCTCAGCAGCGAGGCGATGGCCGGGACGCATCCGCCACAGAACGACCCCGCTCCCGTGGCCGACGCGATGTCGAGCAGGTCCTCGGCACCCTCGGCAACCAGCTCGCGGAGGCGGCTGTCGTTGACGACGGTGCAGTGGCACACGAGCACGACGAACCCTGTGGCCGGCTCGACTCCAATGGAAGCAGGATGCCCGGACGACGTCATGCCCGAGGCACCGTCGATCCGCTCCCGCACCCGAGGAGATCCCACTGCGGACCACCGTGTCGCCGTTCAGAACGGGTGTCGTGATGGGAGTGTTCGGATGTGAAACCTACGACCCCTTCGTTGCGAACGCTGTCAGTTGGATCGCCCCAAACCGGCTCAAAACCTCAGAATTTTGCCGTTAGAGCAGGATCTGTGGGCAAGGCGGTTTCGGCAACG
>CAZDIF010000013.1:0-18006 GCA_964505365.1 uncultured Actinomycetota bacterium | reverse complement strand
GCTGCGGGCCGCCGGCGAGGTAGTCGTTGCCGAAGCTGCCCAGGCCCTTGGCGTCCTCGTGTGCCGGGTCGACCGTGCTCAGGTGGACGTCGAAGGTGTGGAACTCGTCGTTGTCGGTGGTGTCGGGGTCGAAGAAGACCGCGTACTCGGCCCACCACGGCGCGGTGTCCAGGTCCGGGCTGTCCGGGTCGCGGTAGTCGCGCCAGTCACCGTCGACCAGCAGCTTCCCGGAGTTGTCGGCGTGCACCAGCTCGCCACAGTCGTCGTCGCCGTCCTCGTCGACGCGGTCGGTGCGGCTGTACAGCAGCGTGCCGCACAGCGTCTGGAAGCGGCCACTGGTGATGTCGGTGTCACCGGCCCAGTCGGTGTCGGCCGGGAACTCGTCCTCGTCGATGACCCGGCGCGTCAGGAAGATGTTGTCGCCGAACACCAGGTCGTCCTGCTCGTCACCGTCGAGCATGTCGTGGCCGGCCCCACCGACGATCACGTCGCGGCCGAGGTTGCCGAACACGGTGTCGTTGCCACCGTTCTGGTAGGCGCGCGACTCGATGAACCGGACCGAGGACAGCAGCGTGGTCTGGATCTTCTGGAGCCGCGTGTCCGGCTGGTTGGTGTCGGCGACCTGCTGGATGACGGTGCCGTGGTCGGCGAAGACGATGTCGTCGAAGACGGTCTGCGGTCCCTCCAGCAGGCTGCCGGCCGCGTAGGTCGTGTCCCCGCGCGTGTAGGTGATTGCGCCTTCGCCCTCGACGTGGTCGTCACCGGCGACCATGAGGTCGCGGTTGATCGCGGGGACCGGCCGCAGGGTGAAGTCACCCGGCTTGATCGGGTTGTTCAGTGCGTTGTAGGCGTCGATCTCTTCCTGCGTGGCGTCGTCGGGCAGGATCGGCACCGGCCGCGGATCGAGCGTGGGTGCGGGAGAGTGGTTGGTGTGCTCGACGCGCAGGCCGCGAGTGAGCACATCGATGTTGACGCCGCCGTCGCCGTACACGTGGTCGGTGCCGCGCAGGGCCAGGACGGTGTCGTCGCCGGAGCCACCGGCGAGCACGTCACCGGTCTGGCTGCCGATCAGCAGGTCGTCGCCCTCGCCGCCGTACGCGGTGAAGCCGATGCTGGGCAGGTCGCAGTCGACGCTGCAGTCGATCCAGCCGAACAACCCGCTGGCGTCGATGACGTCGTCACCGGCGAACTGGTACGGGTTGGCCAGCGGGAACAGCCACTCGTCGTCCTCGTTCTCGGCCTCGGGCAGGCGCCAGAACGGGTCGAACGGCTTCGGCCCGAACTCGTGGCCCTTCACGCTGTCGGTCTCGCCGGAGTACCACACGGCATCCTGCGAGGTGTCGCCGTACACCACCAGCGGGCTGTCCGGCCCGGCGATGGTGCTGTCGGCCGTGCAGTCGTCGTCGGCATCCTCGTTGCCGTTCAGGTCCTGGTTGCAGACCACCACGTGGTCACCACCGATCGCGATGCCCCCGTCGTGGTCGACGTCGGTGCCGGTGACGGTCAGCTCGACCGGCACGAACACGCGGGCGTGGTCGTCGGCCTCGGGGTCGGTGGCGTCGAGGTGGCTGAACGTGGTCTCGAGTGCCGCGCCACGCAGCACCAGGAAGTTCGGGTCAGCGGTGACGACCGTGAAGCCACCGGCGACACCGGAGATGTGCACGACCATGCCGGTCTCGAACACGGTTCCGCCGCTGCCGGTCCCGCCGAAGCAGCCGGCGGTCTCGCAGGTCAGGGTCGTGGTCGGCATCCCGTCAGGCCCGTCGGGCTGGACGGTGACCTGCATCTCGTCGGTGGTCTCGATCACGCCGACCCGGGTGACGTGGACCAGGCGCTCGACGTCGTTGGTGTCCCCGATCACGCCCGCCGTGGTGGTGTCACCATCGAGGAACTGGGTCAGCTCGAGGACGCTGTCGGAGCCACAGCCGGGGAACGCGTCGTCGTGCGGGCAGTCGCTGTTGCTGAAGCCGGTCACCGTCCAGGTGGTGTCACCGAAGCCCTCGACCTGGACACGGTCGCCGAGCGAGAAGCCACTCTCGATCCACGAGCCGCCGTCCCGCCGGGTCAGCGTGGCGGTGTCGTTGCCTTCCGCGTCGGGATCGCCGGCGGCCGAGTCCATCGCGAAGTCGATCGACACGTGGGTGTTGCCGCCGCCGTGGACCACGGTCAGACCGCCGTGCGGGCCGGCCCAGTAGACCATCCGGGTGGTCTGCTCGGTGAACTCCGGCAGCAGCACACCGCGGGTGAGCCACAGCGTGGTGCCGTCCTCGCTGATCTCCTGCAGGCGCCATGCCCCGTCCACGTCCTGGATGCGGACCTGCTGGCCCTCCTGGAACCCGTCGTCGCGCCAGTCGCCGCCGTCGTGGCGCGTGAGGAATCCGCCGTACTGATCCTCGTGGCCGGCGACCGTCCGGTCGGTGGTGATCGGCGCGGTCACGTGCACGGGCACGTCGGACGCGGTGACCTCGCGGACCACGACCGCGATGGTGCCGGTGAAGGTGCCGTCGCCACTGGCGGGTGCGCTTGCCAGCTCGATGCGCTCGAACAGCCCATCGTCGTCGTCATCGAACATGCCGGTCACCAACAGCGGCCCGTCGGTGCCGTCGATCAGGATCGACTTGCCCGCGGTGACCGCGTCGGCCAGGAAGTTGCCGCCGTCGTTGCGCGTGATCGAGGTGCCGTTGACCGTGTAGGTGTCGGCCCCGGCGAACTCGACGCTGCGGAACACGTTCAACGGCGCGTCGGCGACCGCGTCGGCCAGGGTCTCCGGGTCACCGCTGAGCAGCTCCAGGTGCATGCGGGTCGCGTCGGTGGTGTCGGTGAGGTCGTCGTCGGAGAACCCGACCACGACGAACTCGTGGTCCGGCAGCCCGGAGATCTGGACCGGCTGGCCGACCAGGAAGCCCTGGGCACGCCAGTCGAACGGGTCCGGCCGCGTCAGGTCGATGCCGACGTGGTCGACGTCGCCGGCGTGGTCCTCGACGTCGACCACCTCGATGTCGACCGTGCCGGTGAGCTTGACCGGGACGTCGGGGTCGATCGTGCCCTGCACGTCCAGGTGGTCGTTGCCGATGCCCAGCAGGACGTTGACGACCTCGATGGTGCTCACGGCGCCGTTGGTGTTGGCCGTTCCGTCGACGAACTGGGTCGTGCCGAAGCCGATGCCACCGGGGAAGATCACCGGTTCACCGAACGTCTGGGCGTTGCCGGTGGAGAAGTTCGGTCCGAAGTCGAGGTCGTCGGGCAGGCCCAGCCCGGTCAGGTGGGTGGAGGTGAGCGTGCCGGTGCGGTCCTCCTTGGAACCGTCGTTGAACACGTTCAGGACGTCGATCTGCTTGGACTCCGGTGGCTGGTCGCCGATCTTGAACAGCGGTCCGTCGGTCTCACCCGGCAGCTTCAGGCCGAGCTCCAGCGACCGGTCGGCACCGGTGACCCCGCCCTCCACGGCCAGTGGTCCGAGCAGCTTGTACAGGCCGTGCTTGAAGGCCGGGAAGATCTTCACCCCGTCGCGGGCGATCGGCACGTCGAAGTTGACGTCGGCCTCGAGCACGATCTCCTGCTCCTGGAACCAGTCCTGGTCGTCGAAGTGGGCGACCGCGGCGATCCGGCGGACCAGGAAGTCCCCGTCGGCGATGCCAGCGAGGCTGTCCTCGAACGTCGCGGTCGGGTCGCCGGGTGCGCGGGTGTAGCGCAGCTCGAGCTTGTTGTCCTTGCCGTCGTTGGTGCCACGGATGACCTGGATCTTGAAGCGGCCGAGCTCGCTGCTGCACTCCCCCGGGTTGTTCGCGCGGCACAGCTGGATCCACTGGCCCTCGAGGAACCCGTCAGCCAGGAAGCTGCCACCGTCGGACCGGACGAGCGTCCAGCCCTCCCAGACCTGGGCGACATCGTCGAACTCGGGCGCCTCGATCGTGGCCGCACCCTCGAACACCCCACGCTCGTGCAGCGTGCTGATGGTGGCGTCGGTATAGGTGTCGTCGGCCGGTGCCGGACCGATCCAGGTGACCTCCAGGGTCTTCTCGGTCGCGCCGCTCTCGGTGATCTTGGCGGTATGGGTCATCCCGTCGAGCACCAGCTCGACCAGGTCGAGACCCTGGAAACCCTCGGCGATGAAGCTGCCCTGGTCACTGCCGTTGGCCCGGGTGATCGTGGTGCCGATGATGGCCAGGTTGCCGTTGAAGCGCAGGCTGGGCTGCAGGCCACCGATGATCTCGTAGTCACCGGGCGTGATCGCGGTGCCGTCGATGGACACCACGTCGGACAGCCCGTCCATCTGGACCGCGACGTCCACGGTGACCGGTGACACGTCGTGGTCGGGGTCGTCGAACGCCTCGGGCCGCTTGGTCAGGCGCAGCGTGTAACTGTCGGTGTCGCCCGGGATGGTGCAGGCCTGGTTGCCGCACTTCTGCACGACCGTGTCGATGCCGGTCTCGATCGGGATGACGTCGGCGGTCTCGTCGTCGATCACGGTGACCGGGGTCGCGCCGGTGCCCGAGCGGATGTTCGGGAACACGTAGGTCTCGGACGCATCGACGGTGGCGCCACCGTCCAGGTCCGTGACGTCGTCGTCGCGCTCGAAGCGGATGACGGCGTTGAACGGGTCCTCGCTGTCGGGGTCCTCCCGGGCGATCAGGGCGATGCGGACCGGGTCGTCCCAGTTCGAGTCGTCGAAGTCGATCGTGTAGTAGGTGAAGTAGCTCTCCGGGTCGCTCGGGTCGCAGTTCGCCGACGCGGACGAGTCGTCATCGCAGGTCCAGCGCAGGAACCGCCCGTCGCTGCTGTCGAGACTGAGCTCCTGCTGGCTGTCGGCATCCAGCGTGAGCTTGACCCGGACCGTCACGCCGGGGTCCGGCTCCTTCTGCAGCTGGACCAGCAACTCGTCGTCGCGACCGGTGTCGTGCGTGGTGGTCCCGTCGAAGAAGTCGCCCCCCTCGATCACCAGCGAGTTGGCGTCCTCCTGGCTGGTGCCCGGCGTGACTTCAGTGACGTAGACCCCCGGCGTGTCGTTGTCGCGGACGAGGACCTCGACGTTGCGCACGGCCGCGCCGTCGAAGTCCTCGTCGGCCGAGATCACCGAGTGCTGGACCGCGACCACGCGGTCGCCCTCGGAGCGGTCGTCGTCGAAGGCACGCAGGAACACCCACTGCTTGGCGTTCCAGTTCACGGGCGTGAAGGTCAGCACCACGGCGCGGTTGTTCTCGTACACCACCTCGCCGTTGACGATCTTCGCCCGGCGGAACTCGTCGAACTCGTCGCAGTCGGCGGACGCTCCGGTGCAGACCCAGATGGTGTCGCCCTCGCCGTCGGACAGCGAGTCACTGGTGGCGGTCGGCTCCGGGTTGGCGAAGGCGTCGTCGGCCTCCTCCTGGGGACTGCGCGCAGCGCTGACCGTGACGTAGACGTTCGCATCGGGTGCGTTCGCGAGCTTGACCGAGTACGAATCGATCTCGCCCACGGCCACGCTGCCGCCCTCACGGACCGACGTGCCCTCCGGGCCCTCGTCGCCGATGATGACCTGGCCGAGGTCGGGCGTGGCGAGGTTGTAGTCCAGGCCGTCCACCGGCAGGCCGTCGTACAGCGGGTCGCCGTCCGTCAGCAGGTCACCGGGCGAGGTCACCAGGTGGTTGATCGTGCCGCTGACCCCCTCCAGCTCGCGGGTGACGATGTCCTCGACCACGTCACCCGCGACGTTGATGGTGTCGGAGCCGAGCCCACCGATGACCCGGTAGGCCACCCCGAAGGCGGTGGACAGGACGAAGAACTCGTCGTCACCCTCGAGCCCGTCGACCTCCACCACCTCGATGGTGGTGTAGCGGACGTTCAACCCGGCGCCGTAGATCGCATCCTCGGTGATTGCGATGTCGTCGGCGAACTCGGTTCCGAGCACCACCAGCTTGTCGAAGCCGGCACCACCGTCGACCGAGACCGGCGCGTTGACGTTGTAGGACACCTCGTCCTCGCCACCACCGGCGCGGATGTCCAGCGGCCGTGCGGTCGAGAACCCGAGCCCGATGACCGGGACCGCCACCCCGTCGGAGTCGAGCGGGATGATGTCGTCCTCCCACAGCGTGTGCGGGTTGTCCTCGTCGAAGGTGGTGTGCGCGTCGGCGTTGTTGCAGACGCCGTCCCCGTTGTTGTCCAGGCGGCCCTTCGCCGGGTCCCAGCCGTCGCCGCCGTAGCTGTCGTTCTCGGCGTCGTCGCAGACCCCGTCGCCGTTGGAGTCGACCGGGTAGGTCTCGCTGACCGGGTCGGCGAACAGCGTCACGTCGTCGATGTCGCAGTCACCGTCGTCGTCGGCATCGGTGTCGCAGACCGCCGCGAGCGCGAACGCCCGGACGACGAACAGGTCGTTGTCGTCGTGGCCCTCCAGCCGCAGCTCGGCCTGGTTGGAGTAGACGGTGAACTCGTCGTTGCCGGTGCCACCGGTGGCGACCATGGGCGCGTGGATGCCCGGGCTCAGCCAGCCTCGGGTGGTCGCGATGAGCGTCGGGAAGGTGTCACTGGGCAGCAGCGCACCACCGTCGGTCGGCTCGACCGGGCTGTGGATGCCGTTCTGATCCCGCTTGGACCCGAAGATCTGGCCGATCTGGAACGTGTCGTTCCCGGCGCCACCGTCCAGCGTGGTGATCGCACTGGTGTCGTCCGAGTAGAACTCGTCGTTGCCGTCGTAGCCGAACACGTGCACGCGGCCGTTGAGCGCGGCGTCGTAGTGGATGCGCTGGACGTCCGCGCTGGCCTCGTCACCGACCACCCGGCTGCGGTAGCCGTCGCTGTCACCGTGCAGCAGTGCCACGAACGACGGGTCGTCAGCCTGCTCGGTCGGGTCGTCACAGTCCGTGGGTGCGGACGGGTCCTCGGGGTCGTGCGGGTCGGCCGGGTCGAGGCCATACGGGTCCTCGGTGTCGATGCACTTGACCGACCGCAGAAGGAACAGGTCGTCGTTCGGGTTGCGCTCGGTGGTGCCGGGCACGTAGCCGTTGACGCCGGGGTCGTCGTTGTCACGGCCGTGGATCGCCAGCTCGTCGACCCCGTCGTCCTCGGTGCCGGTGTCGAGCACGTTGATCACGTAGTTGCGGACCGAGAACCGGCTGCCGGTGGTCCAGATGTCGTAGTAGTCGGTGTCGGCCTGGCCGTCCAGCGTCAGGGAATGGCCGGCCTGGCGGTCGGTGTCGCCCTGCTGGGCCGGGGTCGCCAGCACGTTCATCGACTGGAGGTAGAAGACGGTGAACACGTCCTCGCCATCCGCCACGGACGGGTCGTGGGCCGGGTCACCCGCGGACTGGCCGGTGACCGGGTTCGGCGGCTGGTTGCTGCCGTACACCCGGGTCTTGGAGCCGAGGAAGATGAACCCGTCGCTGGCAAAGTCGGTGATGCCGTCACCGGTGGTGGTCTTCTCGTCGCCGGTCGTCGGGATGCCGGACCGGTCACCGAACTGGAACTGGTCGATGTCGTTGTTGCCCCAGACCTCGGTCGTGTGATCGGGCGTGACGTCGCTGGCCGGGGTGCAGGTGCCGACGGGGTGGCCACTGTTGGGTCCGGGGTCGACCACGCAGTCGGCGATGATCCGGCCCCGCAGGATCATGTCAGTGCCGTGGTGCAGGTCGAGGTCGCCGAAGTCGCCAAAGATGTCGATGTCTCCGTCGGCGAGGATCTCGGTGTGCTGGTGGGTGGCGAGGTCGTCGCCGACGCGGAGGGTCACCGATCCTGCCTCGGCGAAGACCTGGCCCTTGGGCACGAAGCGTTCGGCGTCGAGGTCGTCGCCGCTGGGCAGGCGGGTGTTGGACTCTGCGAAGCGGGCGGAGCCGCTCTTGACGAGGTAGAGGTCCTCGTCGAGGTCCGCGGACTCGCGGACGGTGAGGCGGATGTCGCCGGTGACCGCGTGGGCGAGCACCAGGCGCAGGTAGCTGTCGGTCTCGGTGAGGTAGATGTTGTCGGAGGCCTCGAGGGCGACGTCGTCCGCGGCGAACGCGCCGTCGTTGGTGAGGCCCGGGTCGGACGTGCCGTCGTCGTTGTCGGCGCAGTTGGTGTTCAGGCAGGGCAGCCCGGGAGGCCCGCGGGCGGAGTCGACCTCGAGGTCGTTGCTGAAGTGGCCGATGCTGCCGTCGTTGGCATCGATGTCGATCGACTGGGCCTCGACGTCGGCGGCTGCGTCGTCCACCGCGTCGGTGATCGAGCCGTCGACCGTGCGCAGCGACACGTTGCCAGTGGTCAGCGCGGCGCCACCCTCGGTCTGGACGATGTCGATCGGCATGTCGCCGACCAGCTCGTCGAGGTAGATCCCCAGCGTGGCGTCGTCGGCAGCGGCGGTGTCGAACGCAGCGAGGTCGCCCGTGCCGTCGAAGCGCGTGTCCACCTCGAGGAAGTCCGTGGGCAGGCCGATGCCACCGGCCTCACCCTCGGTCCCGGCGGTCATGGTGATGCTGTTCCCAGCCACGTCGATGGTGTCCTCGAAGTCCGCATCGAGGATCCGCACCGGCGAGAACAGCGTGACGTCGCCCTCGGTGGAGTGGATCGACCCGACGAGCATGTCGCCGTTCAGCTCGGTCGCGGTGATGTCCCCGTTGGTCAGCAGGAAGATCTGCGCCACATCGATCCCGATGCCGTCGTCGGCGGCCTCCTCCGCGGGGTCGTGCGGCAGGTTGGCATCGCTGTCGACGTACACCACGAGGTGGACGGTGGCGTTCGGCTCGTTCGTCGGTGCGTAGTCGAGCGTGGACGGGTCGCGGAGCTCGCAGGTGTACTGGTCGGCAGTCCCCAGGTCGACCTCGTGTCGGTAGTTGGTCGTCGAGACGTGGCAGACCTTGATGTTGTCACCGGCGCGGACGTCCCGCAGCTCGTCACCGGAGTCACCGAAGGTGTAGGTGGACTCGATCGTGATCCTCTCGCCGGTCCCGAATGCCCTCAGGATGTCGCTGTGGTCCACGACCGGCAGGTCCGGCCGGAAGTGGTAGAGGTACTCCTGCTCGTGGATGGGATCCTCCGTCGGCGAGTCACCCTGCCCGTCCGGCGGCGCGTACAGCTTCACGACCAGGCCGTTGAGCTCTGGCTCGTCGGCACCGAAGATCGTGTCGTTGATCACGACGTCGATGTCCTCACCCGCGATCAGGTGGTCGATCTGCCAGTCGACGTCGGACGGCTCGGTCGGCAGCGAGCGTTCGTTCGAGGTGATGTCGAGCACCAGGTCGTCGCGAGCCTCGGCCTCGACCTGGATGTCGAAGAGGCATGTGGTGTCGCCGTCTGTGCACGCCGGTCCTGCGTTGTGGGCGAACGGGTAGTACTCGGGGTCGATGTGCAGGAAGCGGATCATCTCCACCGCGATCGGTACGCGTGGGCCGTCCTGTCGCCCGGTCGCACCCTCGAGCGTCTCGACGAAGAACTGGTTGGTACGGATCAGCTCATAGTCGCTGTCAGGCCCGGGTCGACCGAAGGTCGCAACCAGGTCGGTGTCGACGCCGGTGCCCTCGATGTCGTCGAGGTCGGAGGCGTCGTCGGAGAAGATTCCGCCGCGGGTGTTGGTGAGCTCGGTGCGCCCGATCGGGTTCTCGATGTCGCCGTCGAGCCACAGGTCGGAGGAGTTGCCCGGGCCCTCGACGCTGATCTCGACCTGCGTCGGCGCGAACTTGTGGACGATGTCGAAGTCGTACGTCTTGTCCCCTGAGTAGCTGGGGTCCCCGAAGGAGTCCGGGAACTCCAGGCCGTCGTCGTTCGGGATGTTGTCGAGCGAGACCTCCTCGATCGGGTTGGTGTCGAGAAGTGTGACGTCGATGTCGTTGACGACCAGTCGACGGTCGCTCAGGTTGGTGACGGTGACGTCGTCCCAGGTGTGCTTGATCTGCACCTCACCGGCGTTGCCCAGGATCTCACTGGACGGCGGCGGCGACGGGAACGCCTCGTGGTCGTGGGGCTCGTTGGCCTCGAAGTGGATCTTGCCCGGCTCGTCGTGGAGCAGGTCCCCGACCACGATCCAGTGGCCGCTTGCCACCTGGTCGTCCACGTCCAGCAGGCTCGAGAACGTGTTGCTGATCGGATCGTACGCCCGCACGTGGACGTTGCGGGTCTTGGCAGCGATGGTGCCGTCGGACTCGACCACCAGGGTCGGGTTGGGCTCACCCAGGAGGATGACGGTCGTCTCCCAGAAGATCTGCCGCTGCCGGTTCAGGTCGATGTTTCCGTCGGCGGATGGCCCCCCGAGGCTGATGCCGCCGGTCGCCTTGACGTGGTACTCCCAGCTCGAGATCTCGTTGTCGACCTCGCCCCGCAGGTAGGCGGCCCGCACGATCGTGTCGTCGAGGCCAGTGATGCGCGACATGCCGTCGTAGAGGATGTCGGCATCAGCCTCGCCGTCTCCGGCGCCGCAGCTGCACTTGGCAGTCGCGCTCGCCTTCAGGGAGTAGAGGCGCGTGAGTGCGCGCAGGTCGACCTTGTCGCTGGCGGTGACCTCGGCCGCATCGGTTGCACTGTGGTCCAGGAGGACCTCGAGCAGCTCGTCGATCTCGATGCGACCACGGGCATCCGAGTCACCACCGACCGCGGTGCCCTTCGAGTATGCACTCACGTTGGCGCTGTACCCGGTGACGGTTCGGGTGGCGGAGGTGTCGACCCTGAAGCCACCACTGCCGTTGATGTCGTACTGCCTTCCGGCGGTCGCCCAGAGGAACACGTCCGCGGCGGTGATGTCACCGCTGGCACCGACCGTGACCCTGGTGGTGCCGTTGACGTGGATGCCCTCGCTCTTCTGGTTGTTGGCCTCTGCGTCGGCCCCGAAACCAGCACCTGTGCCGTGGACGTTCACACGCAAGTCCAGACCGTGGCTCGCGTTGGCCATGAGCGTGCGGAAGGCAAAGACCTCACCCTTGACCACGACGAAGCTCCTGTGGTCAACGGTCATCGTGGACTTGGCGTCCGGAACGTCCACGAAGCCGCCACTGTTGGTCTTCGACTTCGTGGTGCCGTACTCGAAGGCCCGGCTGAACAGCCTCACGTCCCGACTCGCGACGATGTCCCCGTTGACCGTCGTCACCGCCGAGTTGTCGATCGTCGCATCCGCCCTCGAATCACCGATGCTGATGAAGCCACCACCCTTGAGGGCCGAGACCGCCGCGAGGTTCGCGATCGCGTCCGAGGCGACCGTCACGTTCCGGCCCCGAAGCGTCCCGTCCACGGTGGTGGATACATGCACCGTGCTCTCTGCCTCCGCGAACGACTTGGACACCTTGATCGCTCCGACTCCAAATCCGGAGGAGGTCGCAGTGGGGACGCCGTCACCCGAATCGCCGAGGTGCACCGAAGGACCACCCACGCCGACCATCCTGCCGTCGCCGTCGCCGGTGAGGTCGATCACGAGACGGTGCGTCGTGTCCGGCACGGCACCCTCAAGGCCCACGACCTCCTGCAGGACGTGGTCGCCGAAGATCTGTCCCGGCTGGAGTTCCCAGTGGTCGTCCGTGTCCTCGTCGCCCGGAACGAACACGGGACGGAGGTTGTGGCTGTTGACCTGGACGACCTCGGCTCCTGAAGTGCCGAACTTCTCGGTGTAGAGCTCGAACTCGTCGTCGTTGATCGACCTGACCCAATAGGTGATCCCATCCGTGGGGCCGAATCCGTAGCGGGTGGCCCGAGCGATCGTGTGGGTACCCGTAGCTCCATTGGCATTGGCGATGTTCAGGTCGGTCCCGTCGAGGTCCTGCAGCCTGATGCCACTCCCGCTCTCGTTGACGACCTTGTAGAACCCGCCGTCGATGAGCCGGCCACCCTGGCAGCCTGTGAAGGACTCGCTGCTGTGGTCGGTGAAGCAACGGATGGGGGTCCCGTCGGTGGTGTAGCGGACGATGAACCCATCGAGAAGGCCGTGATCGGGCAGGTAGATGATGTCCGTGTCGGCGTGCACGACGCTTCCGAGGAGCCGGAAGGGGACGAGGTCGTCGCCTCCGTCGGTGTCCACCAGGATGATGTCGACCTCGTCCGCTGTGAAGTCGAACGCTGGGGCGTGGTAGGTCACCGCGTCGTGGGTGCTCAGGCCATGGTCTTCGATCTCGATCCGGTCGGTGCTCGGGTCCGCGACGTTACGAGGCTGGAACTCCAGATCGACCGCATCGAGGGGACGCAGACGGATCCTCACTTCGTCGACGACCGCGACCTCGTACCTCGTGCCAGTTGCCAGTCCGGGAATCACGTCGCCGTCGGTCTCGTACCACACCACGTCACCATCGTGGAGGTGGTGCGGAACGTTGAAGTTGAGCGTCCCGGCCACCAGGTCGACGGAGCCGTCGAAGAACTCACCCTCTTCAGGATCTGGATCGGCTTGGAACTCGACGCCCAGCCGGATGGTCGTTCCCGTCTCCGGCTCCTCCAGGATGACGTTGTACGTCTCCCCGTTGGTGAGACCCTCGATCCTCTCGCCACCTATCCCAGTGCCGAGGAGACCAACCTGGTAGATCACCGTGTCACCGGCGATGAGGCCGTGCGGCTTGCCGAAGGAGACCGTCTCGGTACTGGTGTTGACGCCGGTGATCGTGCCGTCGGAGAACTCGGGCACCGTCTCGCCGTGCTTGGCCTCGATGCTGAGCAGCCCACCTGCCTGGACCAGACCACCCTTGACCTCCGCCTTGACGGTGGGCTCGACCGTGACCCTTGCCGTCAGGAGCCCGATGTCGATGGCGCCCCCGGACGTGGAGTCGACGAACGCGTCCGCGTCTGTCTGCGAGAACGCCCTGAGGGTCACGTCGCCGCTGGCCGTCACGTGTCCCGAGCCAAACTGTGCAGCGACCGTCGGTGTCACCGTCGCGTCCGATGTCGAGTCGTTGACGGCAGCCAGCCCGAACCCGAAGCTGGACGCCTTGGCCACGGCGGTGTCAAGCGCCAGCGCCTCCACCTCTATCGAGCCGGCGCCTGCCACGCCCAGCTGCCCCGTCTCGCCGTCTGGCCCCGTGCCCTCAGCGGTTCCGCCAACGCTTCCGTTGAGTTCAGCCCTGGTGGCCGCCTCGATCGTCGCGTCGGGCTTCAGTGACTTCACGTCGACCAGTCCGCCGCCAGCGCCCCGGGTGGTCGCCACCGCGTTGTTGGTGGCGTCCGCCCTCACGAGGAGCTGGCCGGTGACACCGTCGATCTGGGCACCGCCACCGACACTCGCCCTGGTCTCGGCCGAAGCGGTGATCTTGGCCTCTGGCTGGGAAACGCCCACGGCAACAACCCCGGCCGTGACCGCGAACGAGGTCGTCCTGGCCGTCCGGAGGGAGTCAGCGAGCACCGACACGGACCCAGCAGCGGTCAGTGACGCGTCGAATGCGGAGGTCACGTCCCCACGCACGCTCGCCAGGGGAATCGTGACGGAACTCCCCACGGCGCCAACGGCAACGGCATTGGCTGCTGCCTCCGCACTGTGGGTGCCGTCCGAGCGCACCGTGACCCCGCTGCCAGGGGCGTGGAGCGTCCCGGACTGCAGACGGGCCGCCACGTCCCCATCGTCAATCGCCTCGGTCACGGCCACGGTTATCCCAACGAGGCCAGCCCCGACGATCGCGGGGACCCGGGCCTTCGTGTCCGTGGCTGCCACAGCCTGCACGAGCACGTTCCCGCCGCTGTCGAGGGTCCCAGCCGGTGCCGCCAGCGCCTCGGTCGATCGGGAGTTCTCAGTCCGGGAGTACGCAGCACCGAAGCCGAAGCCACCAGCAGCCACCATCACCATGGTCGTGGTTGCCCTGTGGTTCCCATCGGCCGTGACGGAGACGCCGCCGGACCCGACCCAGCCGTGGGCATTCGACTGCGCGCGGGCGGTGCCCTCGAGGTCGGCGAATCCCACACCAGCTGTGAGGGCGAACGCTCCCACTCCGACGGCCACGATGTGGACGTTGGTGTCCACGTCGTCGTCCACGTGGACGCTCACGGAGGACACGGGCCTGGGAGTGGTCGAGCCGTCGGTCCCGAGGAGAACTGAACCCACGGTCGCTGTCGAGTTGCCGGAGACGTTGTAGTAACCCACCGTGGCAGCCACGGCCACGGCTCCGACATTCGCCTGGACGACGTGCAGATCGCTCGTGCGGTCGCTGTCAGTGGTGACGATCAGGCCTCCTGCTGCGTGGGAGACCTCGGCACCGTTGTCGACCCGGGCGCGGGTCGTGGCGTCGTCGTTGACGACTCCGACTGCTGCGCCCACAGCCACGGCCCCGAATGCACCGCCAATCGTGAGGACCGTGACGTCCTCGTCCATCCGGGAGGCCACGGTGGCGGACCCGCCCACGTCGATCCCGGCGCCGCTCCCCACTCGTGCGTCGACGTTGCTGTCGATGTTGAGGACGAGCACGGACGCACCGACCCCGACCACGCCGGCTGCGAGAGACCCGGCCACACCAAGGACTTCGAGCCTCTCGTCCGCGGAGACGATCAGGTCCCCGCCGGCTTCCACCGTCGCATTCAGGGTCGCGGTCGTCCCAGGGTCGGCCACGAAGGGCTCTGCGTCCGGTGTCATGCCCAGTGAGCTGGAGGCGAGATCGGATCCGGGCGAGGCTCCACTCAGCTGCGAATCTGGCTGGACGCCGCTGATCCTGTCGTTCGTCTTGCCGCTCGCACCACTGCTCGAGTCCCCGGTGACGCCGTCCAGGATGCTGGTCCAGCCTCCGCCGCTCCCGGAAGCCACACCATCTGCACCCGCGATGCTGCCGTTCGGCTGGGCATCGCCGTTCTCGTCATCGGTCGCAAGGGCATCCTGCTGGCCATCGTCCTCGGCGTCGTAGGTGGTCACTGGTTCCGTACCCACATTCCACACCGACACCGCCGCAGCGATCCCGACGAAGCCACCACCGAACGCGACCGCGATCGTTGTGATGTCCTTGTTCGACAGCGCGTACAGCTCCACGTCGTCGTTTGCACGCACGGTGCCGCCATCGATGTGCGATGCGACCGAGGAGTCGGCAACGCCGACGTCGATGCCGCCCCCGACCCCCACGAAGCCTGCTGCCACGCCACCAGCGAAGGTGAGTGAGGAGAAGGAGTCGGTCGCTGAGACATTCACCGACTGGCAGCTGCAGGCCGGCCCGGACTTGCCGTTGATGTCGGCGCCATCGGCAATGAAGGCTTCGGTGAGCACACCGGACACGGTGACGGTGATGCCGCCCGATACGCCTACGAATCCACCACCCACCGAGGGTGTGATGCCGACAAGCTGCTCTTCGGAGTGGGCCTGGACGGCCAAGCCATGGAACGACCCCGTCGTGAACTCCCCCGAGCTGTCCCGACCGCCGGAGATGACGCCACCAAGGGCCGCACCGGTGGCACGAGCGTCGACCACGCTGTTCGCCCCCAGATAGGCCTTGGTCGTCGCGTTCACGACAGCCACGCCAACGGCTGCACCGACCCCGACCGTGCCGACACCGATGGAGGCGGTGACGAGGACCATGGTGTGACTGGACGTCGCGGAGACGAGGACGTTGTTGCCGGCGTCGATGGTGGCCCCGTTGCCCTTGCAAGCCACCTTGTCACCTGAGACGGAGGGCGATTCCTCGACCGGCGTGCCGGTGCAGGCGAAGGTGTTTGTGTTGACCACCGTCACGGTCACGCTGGCCGCCACTCCGACCGTGCCGCCCCCGACGCCGGCGACGACCGAGACGATCGTGGTGCTGCTGTCGGCGAGAATGCGAACATCGTTGGCTGCGTTGACGACCGCACCGCTGGCGATGTGGGCGCCCGTGTCCATGTTGGCCACGCGGACGCCGACGGGAACGGCCACGCCCGCCGACCCCACCGCTACGGCAGCGGTGACAGCCAGGTGGTAGAGCTGGTTGGCCGCGGCGACGTGCACCGACTGGTCGTCATGAGCGTCGTCGACGTTGGAGTCGCACGAATCACCGCAGTTGACCCGGGCAGAGTTGCCGATGTGAGCGATGGTCGTCACGTTGTCGACATTCACGACGCCCACAAGGGTCACCGATGCTCCTCCGCTGGCGGACACCCCGACCCCGAAGGCTGCGATGTCGTCGCTGTTGGACGCTGTCACTGCCACACCGCGGAAGGTGTCGTCGCTGCCCCGGGTGATGGTTCGGGGTCCGTACGAGGTCGTCGACCCTGAGGGCGCGCTGCCGCTGGGAACGATGCTGTGGGAACTCCCTGCCCCGGCCGATGTCAGGTTGATGGGGTGCTCGTCAGGCTCCTCGCTGTCATTCGACAACCGTACGACCGTCTGGTCCGACCCGATCGACACGATCTCGACGTAGTAGGTCTTGCCGTCGACCAGTCCACCGATCGGGGTACCGCCACCGGCGCTGTACACGACGGCGTCCCCATTCGTGAGATCCTTGATCTCGCCCGGATCGATCTCATCGTTGTCGTTGTCGTCCTCCCAGACGGAAAGGCGGTAGGGCAGCGTGATCGTGTTCGCGTCCGTGTCCACCGTGCTCGACGAAGCGGTGAAGCGCTGTGACTCGTCCTTTGCCGGCCCGGCCTCGTCGGTGGGCACGAGGCGGTGCCCGGTGCCTGTACCTGCGTTCAACGGGTCGATCGCGACGGCGGAGTCCGAGAGGTCAGCCTGTTCGTGCAACTTCACCGAGGTGGAGTTGACCACCTCCACGTAGTACCGCTTCGACTGGACACCGTTGGAGCTGTCGCCGTCCTGGTCGACACCGGCGTCGACGAGGCCGCTGAACGCCGTGCCGTAGCCCTTGTCGTAGAGAACCTCCTGACCATCGCTCCAGCCGTGGTCGAAGTCCAGGTCGATCACGGTTCCGCTCACCGCGTCCGGGCCGAAGTTCGTGGGTTGGGTCTCGACCACGTACTCACCGGTGGAGACGGTCAGCGGCGTGTTGCCCTGGGCGTTCACCGTGGCGTGGTCACCGATCCAGGACCGGGTGTCCTTGGAGACGACCGGCACGGCCGCCGACAGGCCAACCCCGGCCGATCCCCCGACTGAGATGTTTCCGCCAATGGCGTCGAGGTCGAGGGTCTCCTCGGCGGCAATGCGCACGCTGCCACCGGCATTGATGACGGCACCATCGCTCGGGCTGGTCCCGTTCGCGATGTATGCCAGGGTCGTGATGTCGACCACCGGCACGACGGCATTGAGGTTCACGGCAGCGGTGCCACCGACCCCAACACTGCCAGAGATGGAGAGGATGTCCTCCGACGAGGTGGCATCCACCGTCACGTTGCCCGAGACGGTGATGTTCGCATCGCTACCGATGGAGGCTTCGGTGTTCTTGGTGATGGCCTGGACATCAACTCCTGCGCCGATGCCGGCACTGCCGCCGACAGCCAGGGTGCCCGCGAGTGAGATCACCTCGGTGTTGTCCTTGGCGCTGACGGCCAGGCCGCTGCTGGGTGTGGTCCCGTCACCCACGGTCACACTCTCGTCGATGTGCGCCTTCGTGGAGTTGTCCATGACGTTGACGACCACGGACCCCGCAACACCCGCGTCATCACCAGCCGCTGCGCCCACGGCGAGCAGCAGGATGTCCTCGGACTGGTCGGCCGTCACGGCGAGTTCGCCTCCACCAGCAGCCTGGATCTCCGCCCCGGCACCCACGTGCGAGTCGACCGTGCCGTCGCGTGAGAGCGCCGCGGCCGAGATTCCGACACCCGCCGAGCCAAGCCCGATGCCTGCGGCACCGGCCACCAGATCGATCTCGAAGGTGTCGTCCGCATCGACGGTGACGCTGCCGTCCGCGGACACCGACGTCGGCGTGCCTGCGGAACTGTCGACCGAGGCCACGGAGGCGGTGTCCGGGAGGACCACACCGACGCTGGCGCCGATCCCGGCATCATCCCCGGAGGCCCCGACCGAGGCGACGATGGAGAGCATGTCCTCCTCAGAGGTGCTCGTGACCTCCACGTCGCCGCCTGCCTGGATCTGTGCGCCCTGCCCCACAAGGGCCTGGACGGTCTTGACGATCTTCTGGACCAGGATGGCGATGCCTGCGGCGGAGCCGTCCGTGGCCACACCCACGGCCAGGGAGACAGCGTTGAGGGTGGTGCGATCCTCCGACGTCACCTTCACGTTCTCGCCGGCGGTCAGCTCGCTGC